>JAYYTT010000072.1:0-4418 GCA_036344375.1 Acidobacteriota bacterium
TTGCACCCCCTGGGGTCCTTGCGTCGGCACCCAGACCTCGGCCCAGTCAGACTGTATGTGAACGGTGCAGTTCATCGGCTCCATAGTCGCGTGGGCAAGATAGGGTGCTTCGTAGACCGCTTTGACCCCAGTCTCGACCGTTGCGAGCCCGGCAGTAATATCACCTTCGCTGCGAGCCTCAACACCTTCATCCTCAGCCACCTCAGCGAAGTGCTCGAAGACGTCGGCGGTGTTCATCGTGAAGTCACCCTCGTTCCAGGTAACATCGAGCTTGTCGGAACCCTCGAAGGCAGCCCATGTATTGTCGGCGACAACAGCAATGCCAGACGAGATCTCGAAGATGTGGCGAACGCCCGTAACCGCCAATGCTTCCGCATGGTCGAAGCTAGCAACGCTACCGCCGAAAATCGGACAGTGCAGCACAGTAGCGAACAACAACCCTTCAGGACGGGCATCAATCCCGAAATCAGCTTCTCCCCTTACCTTGGCTGGAGTATCTAACTGCTTCATCGGTTTACCGATGTAGCGGAATTCCGACGGGTTCTTGAGAGTTGGTTTGTCCGGAACTGGAATAGCTGCCGCCTCTTCCGCTAGGTCGGCATACAAGAGTCGGCGTCCTGAACCTGAATGAATCACCGCGCCCAAATCGGTACTACATTCATCAGTAGAAACTCCCCAGCGTCCCGCTGCCGCCAAAATCAACATCTCCCGCGCTGAAGCGCCTGCCTGCCGTAAACCCATCCAGGCGCCCCGGCGAACACTCGAGCTCCCCACCGTCATCATCCGACCGTACTTATCCGGGTGTGCGTCCGCCTGCACAACGCGGATGTCATCCCAAGCTACGTCGAGTTCATCAGCGACAATCATCGGCAACGACGTACGCACGCCCTGGCCCATATCGACTTTGGCGACCCAGATCGAGACACTGCCATCCGTATCAATCTGCACGAAAGCGTTAAGTTGGGCCGTATCGTTACCGTTAGCAGGCAGCATTTGGCCCACGGTGTCGTAACCCCCGTAAACACCGATGGCGAGACCACCACCAGCCATTCCCCCCAATCGAATAAAGTCTCTGCGATCGATCTTGGCGATGTTGTTCATGGTTCGATGCTCTCAGCAGCCCGGTGAATTGCCCTACGGATACGATCATAAGTACCGCAGCGGCAGATGTTGCGTGCCATTTCACGATCAATGTCGTCGTCAGTTGGATTCGGGTATTTCGCCAACAGGCCAGTAGCAGCCATTATCTGCCCGGTTTGGCAGTAGCCGCATTGCGGCACATCTTCGGCAATCCAAGCAGCTTGCACCGCGTTGAAGCCTTCCGGCGAAATGCCCTCGATCGTAGTGATCTTGCTGTTGCCGATCGAACCTACCGTAGTGCGGCAGGAAGTACGCGCCTCGCCGTCGATGTGTACGGTGCACGCACCGCACTGCTGCATACCACAACCGTACTTCGTCCCGGTGAGCCCGAGCACGTCGCGAAGCGCCCAAAGCAGGGGCATCTCTGGGGACACTTCAACCATGTGGTCGCGGCCATTTATGTTGAGTGTGAACGCAGCCATCTCGTTTCCCTCGTGTCTACGAATCGTTACCAGTCTTGTTCAATTGGGAAGCTATCTCATTGAACGACCCCACCAAGAAAATTGCAAGGTGTATCAATGTGCCCTATGCGGAAACCACCAACCTCAAAGCTCCGGTAAACTAAGAGACTATGAATGATCCTATCGCCCGGTTCCTGCAGATTTATGAGCGCGCTGAGAAGGAAGATCCAGGCGACCATACCCGCGTAGCGCTCGCCACCACTGACACAAACGGCCAACCATCGGTGCGCATGGTGCTACTGCGCGGAATTGACGAACGTGGTTTTGTCTTTTTCACTAACTACTGTAGTCGTAAAGCACGCGAAATCGAGGCCAACCCACAAGCAGCTCTCTGCTTCTATTGGGAGTCGATCAAGGAACAAGTCCGTGTCGAGGGCATCGTCAAACGCACCGGCAACGACGAATCGGACATTTACTTCACTTCTCGTGAGCGTGGCAGCCAGTTGGCAGCCTGGGCCTCCAAGCAAAGCACGGAGCTAGAATCTCGGGCCGAGTTACTCGCCGCGTACGACAAGGCCAAGGTTCGGTTCTCCGGGGGTGACGTCCCAAGGCCTGATTTCTGGGGCGGCTTCCGACTACATCCGGAACGCATAGAATTCTGGAGCAATAAGACTCATCGCATGCACGACAGGGTGGTCTTCGTATACAAAGACGATACCTGGGCAAAAAAACGTCTCTACCCGTAGAAGCTAAGTGGACGGAGGTCAGTGCCGCCGTCTCCTCTGCTAGCATCGGCTAAGAAACGGGGAACCGGTGACCGATTCGAACACTTGGGAAGAAGTCTACGAAATCGTGAGGTTAATCCCACCCGGTCGGGTGATGAGTTATGGGCAAGTCGCGACGCTCTGCACCCGACCTTTAACACCGCGGGCGGTAGGCTGGGCCTTGCACGGGTGCCCCGCAGACGTACCTTGGCATCGTGTAGTTAACGCGAGCGGAGGTTGCTCAACCGACCGTGTGGCCGGAAAACAACCAGGGCGACAACAAAAACTTCTAGAGGCTGAGGGCATTGATTTTTCTCCTGCCGGAACACTCGATATGAACCAATACCCTTTCGAGCTTGCTGTCGATGACATCAACGAACTTCTCGTTGATACTAAGGTGGCCCAATGAAGCTCGCGCTATTCGGCTACGGACACATGGGCCGCGAGGTCGAACGATTGGCGATTGCCCAAGGGCATGAAATTGGCGTGCGCCTCGATGTTGAGGATAACCCTCAGGGCACTGGGATCACCGGTGAAGCGCTTGCCTCGATCGACGCAGCGATCGATTTCACCGTACCAACAGCGGTGTTTGACAATATTGATCGAGCCACCGATGTCGGTGTTCCCCTGGTCGTCGGAACCACCGGGTGGAACGACCAATTGGACGAAGTACGGGAGCTTGTAGACAAGCGGGGTGCAACCCTCGTGTACGGTGCCAACCTGTCGATTGGCGCCAATCTATTTTTCCGTATCGCGACGCACGCGGCGCAACTGTTCGATGCAATCAGTGAACACGCTGACTACGACCCATATATCTGGGAACATCACCACCGCGACAAAGTGGACGCACCAAGTGGAACTGCCTTGCACCTTGCTCGTCTCGTGACAAAAACGGCGAAAGCCAAGAAAACCATACAGGCAGGTAACCCCGAGTCGTCAATAGATACTGAAGCGCTTCACGTCGTTAGCCTGCGCGCGGGCACCGCCTCTGGAAAGCACACCCTAGGTTTCGACGGCGCCACGGACACCGTAAGGCTCACCCACACGGCTGGTAACCGCGAAGGCTTCGCGGCCGGCGCACTACTAGCAGCCCAATGGGTCATCGGCAGGAAGGGATGCTTCGAGTTTGGTAGCGTGCTCGACGGCATCCTAGGAGACATCGATGACAACGGATGAGCTGCGCGATGAAATTGAAACGCTGTTCAAGTTTGACGCCGAAGAACTTCCCGATAGCGCCGGCGAGACCTTCACCGCGTTTCGCAACGCCCTGAGTAGTGGCACTGTTCGGGCCGCGACACCGAGCATCGAAGGCTGGCAGACGAACGCCTGGGTCAAGAAAGGCATCCTAGTAGGTTTCCGGGTTGGCCGCAGCGAGCGCACAGTCGACGCTGGGCCTCTAGGTTTTGTTGACAAACACACCCTGCCAACCCGGCGCTTCGACGACGACGAAGGTGTCCGCATCGTCCCTGGCGGTTCCTCGATTCGGGAAGGCGCTTACATCGGCCGCGACGTAGTCTGCATGCCACCCATGTACGTTAACATCGGCGCCTACATCGACGATGGCACGCTCATCGATTCGCACGCCTTGGTCGGCTCATGCGCACAGATCGGCAAAAAGGTTCATATTTCAGCTGGGGCACAGGTCGGCGGGGTCCTCGAACCTATTGGCGCCCTGCCGGTAATTGTCGAAGACAACGTCCTTATCGGTGGTAACAGCGGAATTTACGAGGGAACTATTGTGAGCTGTGAGGCTGTCATCGCTGCCGGTACAATACTGACTGGGTCCACGCCTGTGTACGACGTGTTAAACGAGCGAATGTTGCAGGCGACTGACGATGAGCCGTTAGTGATCCCACCACGAGCTGTGGTAGTGCCTGGCAGCCGACCGGTTGCCGGAGCTTATGCTGCCAAACTCGGTCTGCAAGTATCTAGTCCGCTGATTGTCAAGTATCGCGATGAAAGTACCGACGCCGCTACCGCCATCGAGCAAGCACTGCGATCGTGAAAACTCATGGAGGCGTAGCCCAACGCCTCGACGGCGTCTCTCTATCACTGATTCGCCAAGTCTTCGAGAACGCTCCGCCGAACGCCATCAATCTCGGCCTCGGTGAAC
>JAYYTT010000073.1:0-2235 GCA_036344375.1 Acidobacteriota bacterium
TGGGCCAGAGGACGTTTCCACCGGGGTTTCACGTGCCTAACCCTCCTGGGATCATCCTTTGCTGGCCCGGGAAAACCACTGCGGAGTATGCCCGTCTAGGGATAGAAGAATATTTGTCGCGAATCGATCGATGGCGCACCTGTAAATGCGTTGTCACTTCTGAGGAGCCTTCGGGCAGGCAATATAGCGAGGAACATCGCCTTGAGCGTCAGGGAAAAACTATTTTGAGGCGGCTGGAGGCTTTTAACCCAGTATTCCTTGTAGTTTTACATCAACAGGGTAGGTCACTAGATTCTCAGAAATTCGCAGAATTACTACAACGACAATGCTACGATGATGCGCGGACCCTGGCGTTTGTGGTGGGTGGGCCCGCCGGCGTGGCCTCTGGGGTTTGCGACCGGGCCGACTTGCTTCTTGGCCTCTCCAGCATGACGCTTCCGCATGATATGGCCCGTTTGGTTTTGACTGAGCAAATCTACCGTGCCTTCACGATTATCCACGGGATGCCCTACAGTCGCTAAATAATGATCCTCTGTCGCTGCTGCCAGTGTATAGGCTGCCAGAAGGTTTCGATTGTCGATGAGAGCCACAGAAAAAAAGAAGATTCGCCAGCAACTTGAACTTAAACGCCGCGAGGCCAATGAAGCCTATCGTCGATCCCAGGCGGTGAATCGCGAAGCAACAGCGGAACCGCTACAGGATCTCGCCGACCAAGCTTCGGAAGGCTACCGTAAAGAGTTTCTCTACAGCCTTAGTGACGGTGAGCGCGCAACCCTATTGCAAGTTGAGGAAGCGCTGCGTCGGATGGATGAAGGCACATACGAGAAGTGCAGGTCCTGCGAGCAGAAGATCCCGCTGGCTCGCCTCAAGGCGATTCCTTGGGCCTCACTGTGCATTGAGTGCCAGGAGCGACAAGAAGCAGACGGCAGCTGACGGAAAGGAGGCCCACATGTCTTTGCGCAACTTAGTGACGTTGCTGGCTGTTTTCGGCACTGTACTGCTTGGCCTCTGGACGGCAACTCTCAACACGGACCAGGTAACGTTTCGTGTGCCGGGTTTCCCTCCCGATGAAGTTCAGACGTCACTCTGGGTAGTCACTTTCTTGGCGATATTGCTTGGTGTGCTCGGGACCCTCCTCTATACGGTCGTACTTTCTTCCAAGGCGGCGTTTATGCGGTGGCGGCGCAAGCGCGTCGACTTGAAGACAGCAGAGGACACAGAATTAATCCAGTTAGGCTTGGCGGCGGCAGTGCGGGGCGACCACCAAACCGCGCTGCAGCATTTCGAGATAGTTCTTCAAAAGGACCCGGAGCGACTTAACGCCTGGATTTATGGAGGTAATGCGGCGCGTGCCCTTGGAAACATGGAGAAAGCGATCGAGATGCACATGCGTGCGCGCGGTGTCGCACCCAATGGTAGCGACGTACATGATGAATTGGCGCGCGACTTCGCGGTCCTTGGTAAATATGCTCGGGCCGTTGGCCATCTGGAGCAGCGACTTTCCGTAAACCCCAAGGGTGACTTGGAACTCTTTGCTCGTATGCGCGACCTGTTGGCCGCACAGTGTCTCTGGGACGATGCTTGCGACGCACAGGGAAAACACATCAAGTTGTTGCATGACGCAAGCGAGCGAAGGGATGCAGAAGCTCTAGCTCGAGGGCTCCGTTTAGAGAAGGGTCGTGCGCTTATGGAGCAAAGCACCATGGAGGCACGTCAGGAAGCGCTTTCGATCTTTGCTTCTTTGCTGAAAGCAGATCCGCAGTTTGTTCCCGCTTACTTGTTACAGGGCCGAGCCCGGTTCGATGATGGCGACGTTGATGGTGCCGTCAACGCTTGGACTAAGGGTATTGCTGCAACGCGCTCGCTAGAATTGTTGAACGAGCTTGTCACGCATTATTTTGAGGCAGGTGATCCGGAACAGGCAATTCGTGCGTTTCATCAGTCAATGGAACTGATCACAGGAGAGGATGGTCGCGCAGCGCGTTTAGGTTTAGCTTTGTTGTATTCGCGGCTCGAGATGATAGAGGAAGCCAAAGCCGAGCTTGAACATCTTGAGAGTGAAGTCGAGTTTTCGCCGACGGTTACTTACCATCTGGCCAAACTTAGCGAGCGGCAAGGTGAAAACGAGACTGCGGCGAAAAGATTTCGTCAAATCATTCAAGCTGCAAACTTGCTGGAGCCCATTTACTGCTGTGAACATTGCAACGCAAATCACCCTTGCTACGTCATGCACTG
>JAYYTT010000074.1:0-2049 GCA_036344375.1 Acidobacteriota bacterium
CGTCGCCCGAAGCTTCCTTAATGACGACAATGTTTTCGACGTCGATTAGCTCCTTGAACATTTCGGGGGT
Organism: Acidobacteriota bacterium; assembly: GCA_036344375.1. GTDB lineage: Bacteria > Acidobacteriota > UBA890 > UBA890 > UBA890 > UBA890. The sequence continues at coordinate 71 of JAYYTT010000074.1, forward strand.
GATGTCGACGCGATACACGGGCGGGTTGTTGTAGCACATGATGGGGAGGTGTGTGGAATTGGCTACCGTCCGGAAGTGGGCAATGGTTTCCCGAGGATCGGAGTTATAAACCATCGCCGGTAAAAGCATGATTCCATCGACTCCAGCTTCGCCTGCCGCCTTTACCGTGTCACAGGCACCTTGAGTGGTGAACTCGGCAACTCCGCTGAGAACGGGGACCTTGCCACCAGCAACCTCGACTGTGGCACGGAGTACTTCCACTTTTTCGGACAACGTGAGAGACGTGCCTTCCCCAATGGTGCCCAGCATCACGATTCCATGAATGCCATTGTTCAATAGCGCTTCCGTATGTTTCTGGGTGGCCTCGATGTCAATGGACAGGTCTTCTTTGAACTGTGTCGGTATCGCAGGAAAAACGCCCTCCCAATTGACCTTTAACGGCATGTCATCCTCTTTTTTTGTGTCTTGTGAACTCTAAGCCTTGACGGTATCCGGTTTTGGGTAATCATGCAGCTTTGTGGGCTCGATTAGCGGACCGAGTTCGTGACAAAGTTAGTTCAGTTTGTCCGAGAGCCGACCGGCGGGGCAAGCGCTCGTCAGTTCCCACGTAATGAGTAAGGAGTGCCATCATGGCCGCACCAGTGCGCATCGCTCTTTTCGGTAATTCTCACGCGGAAGCCGTACAGCTGCCGGCACTGGCGCACATTGGTGGCAACGAGGTAATCGGGATCGCTGGCTACGACGCGGAAAAGGCAGTGGCGAGCGCCGAACGTTGGGGAATCAAGTGTTCGACTTCCAACTGGCGAGAGCTTCTGGAACTCGATCCTGACCTTGTGATAATCACCACGCCGGTCGACCTACACTATGAGATGGTTCGTGGGGCACTAGACACAAGTGCCTCTGTGTTATGCGAGAAACCCTTCACGCTGGAGGTCTCACAAGCGGAAGAACTCACGGAACTTGCCCAGGGTCGCCTGGCTCTGATCAATTATCAGCTGCGTTGGAACCCTTGTCGTCGCAAGATGCGTTCGCTATGCCAAGCTGGTTTTGTCGGTAAGCTACTGCATGTGCGCGCCGACCTTGTACTGGACACTCCAGGGTTCGCGACACGGCCATATAGTTGGTGGTCTCAAGCCCCCCGTGGAGGCGGAGTGCTCGGTGCCACTGGTACGCACGTAATCGATAACATTCAGTGGATGTTCGGGCCGATCAAAGATGTGAGTGCTCGACTTGAGACCTTTGTAAAACAACGTGAAGATGCCCAAGGAGTTGAACGCGATGTCACTTCCGATGATTTCGCCGAATTGTCGCTGAAGCTAGATAGCGGAGCCCACGTACATTTCACGGTGAGCTTGGCGTTGCGAGGCGTTTCCCGCTGGTTGTTCGAGCTTGCTGGTAGTGAAGGGAGCCTCTGCCTTAAACGTGAGCAAGACTTGGTTGGGGCCAAACACGGGGAAGAATTGTTGCCGATTGAGAGCGAGGTTCCTTGGTTACCACCAGAGCATTACGGCATCCAGGGGCGTGGACCGTTTGCGGCCCTTGAGGCCCCTTTCCTGGCTGCCGTAGTCGAGGCTGTTGCGGGGGGGCAAACGCAGTTGAAGGAAGCTGCTACGTTCGCAGACGGCCTTACCAACGTGCGCATCCTTGACGCTGCACGCCAATCTTCCCTGACGGGCGGGGCCTGGGTCAGCTGTCGATAGACTGACTATCCGCCCGCGAATCCCAATAGACGGGGGAGGAACAGGGTGATCGAGGGGAAGAAGGTGATAATTATTAGAGTGGCGACGAGGATCAGCAGGAACGGAATGAGCCGTGGTACGACCTCCTCGATCGCTGTTCGCCCGATGCCGCAAGCGACATACAAGCAGATCCCTACGGGTGGCGAGATCATTCCAATGCCCACGTTGGCAGCAACCAGTATCCCGAAGTGAATCGGATCCATGCCGAACTGCTCAGCTACTGGCACGAGGATTGGCATC
>JAYYTT010000075.1:0-7215 GCA_036344375.1 Acidobacteriota bacterium
AGCACGGCATCGTCAAGTAAATCGCTGGCGCTGATCGCTGGCAGCACGCAGATGCCCCGCGTTGTAGCGGCGGAGGCTCAGGCTCAGGGTCTTAAAGTTATCGCCGTAGCCATTGAAGGAGTTACGGAACCGGCAATTGGCGAGGTTGTTGACCAAGTGCACTGGCTCGAGTGGGGTGATGTTAGTGGGTTCCTCGGTTTGCTCGGGAAGTTCCGCTCCGGGGGCATTACACAGGCGGTAATGGCCGGCAAGGTAGAGCAAACACGTATATATGATGCTGACGCCCCGGAGAGTCTCAAGAGCATGCTGGCCTCTGTGCCAATACGCCACACTGACGCCTTGATCAATGCCGTTGTCAACCTGCTGTCAGGTGCGGGCATCGAGTTACTTAAGTCCACTGATTTTCTGCAAAATCATATTGTTAACAAAGGAACCCTCACCCGACGTGCTCCCGATGATCGCGAGAAGGAAGACATCGCCCACGGTTGGACCGTGGCCAAGGAGCTTGGCGCTGTAGATCTTGGCCAATCAGTTGTTGTTAAAGACAGAGCCGTGGTGGCTGTTGAAGCGATGGAGGGTACAGACGAGTGTCTGCTCCGAGCTCGGGGCTTAGCAGGAGATGGGGCCGTTCTTGTAAAGGTTGGGAAGCCGGGCCAGGATCTTCGCTTTGATGTGCCGGTTGTAGGCGCTTCTACAATTTCATCTATGGTTGCTAACGGGGTATCGGCACTATGCATCGAAGCTAACCTGACCGTTCTACTAGATGCCCAAAAGTTTTGCCGAGAAGCGGATTCAGCTGGCATCGCGGTTGTGGCGAGGGAACAGGGCGAGGTATGCGAGTAGGGGTTGTGGGAGTTGGGGCTATGGGAACCCTTCACGCTCGTGGCTATTCGGAGCTGGACAGTTGTGAGTTGGTTGGCGTATACGACATCGATCTGGAACGTGCCCGAGAGGTTGCGGGACGGTATCAAGCCCATTGCTTTTCCGAGCTTGATGCGCTGTTAGGCCGTGTAGATGCCGTAACGGTTGCGGTTCCGACCCCTGATCATCACTTGGTTGGCCTGCGTTGCTTGGAGGCTGGCTGCGATGTCCTGGTCGAAAAGCCAATTGCATTGTCGCTTGATCAGGCGGATAGCCTGATCGCCAAGGCGCAAAAAGAAAGCCGGATTCTCCAGGTCGGGCATATTGAGCGATACAACCCGGCAGTTGAGGCACTTGCGCATCGTGTCGAGCGCCCAGGTTTTATTGAGGTTGACAGGCTAGGTTCGCTGGCACCGCGGGGTCTCGAAACTGACGTTGTGCTTGACTTAATGATTCACGATATCGACATCGTGCATTGGCTTGTGGACGATGACGTGGTGGAAATACGCGCAGTCGGTGTGCCGATACTGACGGAGGCAATCGATTTTGCGAACGCTCGCCTAGAATTTGCCAGCGGTTGTATCGCGAATTTCACAGCTAGCCGGGTAAGTGTCAACCGGAGCCGGAAGGTTCGTGTTTTTCAGCCCGCGGGTTATATTTCAGTTGATTACACGGCGCAAACGGTAGAGGAACACCGTTTGTCCTGGGCGGACGGTAAACCGAGTGGAATTGAGACCGATCGCATTGACGCATCTGGGGACGAGCCGTTGCTCCTTCAATTAATGGACTTCACTGAGTCGTGCACCACGAGGAATCGCCCACGCGCTGATGGAGGGGCAGCGAGGCAAGCGCTGTCGACAGCGCTCGATATCCTCGACGCAATTCAGGCCAGAATGAAATGAGCGGCATGGTTATTTGCGAACTGTGCTCGGCTGTTTGGTAAGATCGCTTCTTCCTCTTGTATCGTCCTTGAGCACCATAGATGCCTATTCAATTTGAGCCTAGTCTTAGCCCAACGATTGGGATCGAAGAAGAGTTTCAACTCTGCGACCCTGAGAGTGGAGACTTGGTCCCTAAGGCTGACGAGATTATGGCGTCGGCGAGCCCGGAGTTACGTAGACATCTGAGCTACGACCTTCTGTTGACACTCATTGAGGCTAATACCAAAATTTCCGCATCTGTAGAGGAGGGCATTGAAGATCTCGTAGATAAGCGGAGACAGGTTCAGGCATTAGCAGAGCAGTCACTGTGTACTTTGGGAATGACTGGTACGCATCCATACGCCGATCCGCACCAGCAACGTTTTGTGAACACGCCGGACTACGAATGGGTTAGAGACCAATTAGGATATGTAGCTCAGCGAAACATCACATTTGGACTTCATGTCCACATTGGCGTTGACGACGCTGAACGTGCAGTCTACGTTGCAAATCGTATGCGAATGTGGATTGGCCCCCTGATCGCACTGGCCGCTAATTCACCATATTTGGATGGAGTGGATACTGGTTGGGACGCAGCGCGCGTGTATGCATTTGGGGCCTTTCCTCGTGCGGGGATTCCGCCTCGGCTAAGAAGCTACGATGAGTTTGCCACTCAGATGGATGCATTAATTGCCGCGTCGGCTATTACAAAACCTCGACAGATATGGTGGAACGTAAGAGTCCATCCCCAGTACGGCACCGTGGAATTTCGTGCTTGCGACGTTCAGAGTTCCGTTCCTCGTACCGCTGCGATTGTTGCCTTGGTGCAGGCTTTGGTTGTCGCATACGGAGATGCGCATCGTGCTGGCGAACCAGAACCCTATTTACCTGGAGCTTATTTAGAAGACCTCCGATGGAAAGGGATGCGGTTTGGTTTAAGCGCAGATGTTATCGACGCTGAGACCGCCAAAGTTGTTTCGATGCCTGCGCTGGTGGAACGCATGGTTGGCGTTGCATGGCCAGCGGCAACGAAGTTGGGCACTACGAAATACCTAGATGTCATCTCTAAAATTCTTCAGTTTGGAAATGGTGCTACTGCTCAAAGGGAAGCCTTGGTGGCAGAAGGTGGCGACTTGAGAAAATTACAGCATCGCTTGCTTCAAGAAGCGGTGGAGAAGGGGATTCGGGATCCGAGTCTGGGCCGGCCTGGGTAGAGTTATGCCGGTATCGGTAGCTCATGGGGAACTGGTTGTGGAGATATTGGGTGCCGGTAGTGGCCACCCGACAGCATCTCGGGATACCAGTAGCTTGTTAATTGGTTCAGCGGAAGGGTGGACTGCGGTCGAGTGCCCAGGCTCTATTGTCCACAAGTTGGAAGCCTGCGGTCTGACCATGGGCTCACTTCGTCGATTGATCTTAACTCACAAGCATATCGACCATGTGTATGGATTCCCGCACCTTGTCCATGCAATGGCAATAGAAGGGCTGAGAAAAGAAATCCACTTGTTCGCCCCAGCTGAGACCTTGGGTACTGTCGAGGAGATAGTGGCGGTTCACGAACTGGCCGACGACTGGTATCCGGTTATTCGTTGTACGGAGATACCGATTGCCGAGCCAAGCGAGTTGTTCCACTTGTCTGGCCTCCGAATCACTGCCACCGGGGGTGCCCACACGTGCGATACAGTTGCTCTCCGATTTGAAACACAGGCAGCAGCGATTTGCTACTCGTCGGACACGCGTCCGTGCGCTGCTGTGACTCGGTTGGCAACTGGGGCCGATATTCTGTTACATGATTGTGGAGGACCGCATCGCCTGCGCAGTGCTTTCTCGGCTGGCCACTCTAGTGCTCGCGAGGCTGGCAATGTAGCAACTGATGCCGGAGTGAGAAGATTGGTTCTTATGCATTTGGGAGCCCGCGATGAAGCCACTTTGAAGGAATGTCAGTTAGAGGCACAGACTGCATTTCGGGGCCCTGTCGACCTTGCCATGGATGGGATGAGGTGGGTCTTCCCGGGCGGTGGCAAATGTAGAGTATGAGCGCCATGGATGCGGCTAGTGTGCAGAAAGTGTACTCACGATGGGCCAGAGTGTACGACTGGGTCTTCGGTCTTCTGTTTGGTAATGCTCGTCGCCTAGCGTTCCAACGCATGGAATTGAAGAGTGGTAATTACGCCATCGAAGTTGGTGTTGGAACGGGGCTATCATTGACATCATTGCCGGAAGGCTGTCACCTTGTTGGCGTGGATTTTTCCCGCCCAATGCTGGAGCGGGCTCTTATGCGGTGGCGCGCAGATTCGGTTGACCGCACTGCGGTATTAGTTGAAGGGGATGGTGCTTGCCTGCCGTTCCCAGACAAAACCTTCGATGCAGCCTTTGCAGCGTTCGTTGTTTCAGCGACCCCTGATGCCGTTGCCTTGCTGGAGGATATGCAACGAGTTTGCCGGCCAGGGGCGCGAATGGTTGTTGTCAACCACTTCTCACCCAACGAGCCTCGCTTAGCTAGGCTTCGGTCCAGTTTCTCGAATGTCACGTCCCGGTTGCTAGGATTCCACGCGGAGTTCCCGTTGGAACCATTATTTAAGAAGGCAGGAATCGAGGTCGATCGAATCGAACGCGCCACGTTCTGTGGCGGCTGGCGTGTGGTGACGTTCATACGGAGAGAATCATGACGCAAATTGATCTTGAGGGGCGAGCAGCCCTTGTTACAGGCGCTTCACGGGGAATAGGCAGGTCCATTGCATTGGGGATCGCGCAAGCTGGTGGTGCTGTGGCGGTTCACTACCAAAGCAAAGAAGAGGCTGCTGCTAGAGTGGTTGCCGAAATTAAAGCAGCCGGTGGGGATGCGTTTTCGCACGCTGCCAATGTGCAAATTTCTTCCGAAGTGAAAGGGCTCGTTGATGCCTGTGTGACGCGCTGGGGAGGGCTCGACATCATTATTTGCAATGCTGGCATTTGGAAAGGCTCTATGGTCGAAGAGATGACTGAAAATCAGTGGGACGAGATGATAGATGTGAACTTAAAAGGGATGTATTTGGTTACGCATTACGCGGTGCCCCACCTGAAGTCTTCCACGGCCGGAACCATTGTGAACATTGCTTCGACAGCTGGGCAACGTGGAGAAGCAGGGCACGCGCATTATGCGGCCTCAAAAGGTGGCATGCTTGCGTGGACAAAATCGTTGGCTCCCGAACTCGCACCCTTTGGGGTCAGGGTGAACTGTGTCGCGCCAGGTTGGGTACATACGGATATGGCTGCCGCGGTGTTGAAAGCTGACGGTAAGACCATTAATGCTGGCATTCCACTAGGTAGGGCCGGGAAACCGGAAGAAATCGCCGCGGTAGCCTGTTTTATGGCCAGTGACCTCGCCTCATATATGACGGGGGAGATCGTAAATGTCAACGGGGGCAGCGTCCTTTGCGGATGAAGGAAGCTTGCCATCTTCCCTGGGCAATTATCCCGACGGCAGGTCGCGGGACACGACTGCGACCAGCTACATATACCATCCCAAAGGTGCTTCTTCCGGTGGGTCTTCGCCCGATGATTGATTGGGCAATTGATGAGGCCTTCGAGGCTGATGTGGAGGCGATCGGGTTTGTGGTGTCGCCGGACCAGCCTATGGTGAAGGCACACGTAAAAACCCGCCAATCATCATCTGACTGGCCAGTGGGAGTTGAAAGCCATTTCGTTGAGCAGCCTTACCCCGCGGGTCTAGGGGACGCTCTGATTCGTTGTCGGCCGTGGACGTGTGACGACTCGTTTGGCGTTATCGTGCCGGATAACTGGTTCGATTCAGCTCGCGCCCCTGTTGCGCAGCTGGCCGGTGCCCACTTTCGGACTGGGAAGTCTTCGCTTGGCTTGATTGAAGTTCGGCCCGGGCAGGGATATTTATTTGGAAATGTGGGTGAGGTTGAACTCGAAGTGATGAAGAATCGCGATTTCAGGATTATGCGACTTGGGGATAAGTCGAAAGGACCCTTCGTCGCCCCTAAGTCACGGACTGTGCTGCGTGGTTGCGCTCGCTATGTGTTGGGCCCGGGATTTTATGATGCACTGGAGGCCACAGGGCCATTGCCAGAAGGTGAGTGGGATGATGTTCCTGCTTTTCAGCACCTCGCGGATCGCACTGAGCTCATCGGGCACAAGCTAGAGGGTTATCATTTTGACCTGGGTCACCAGAACGGTTATTTGGCCGCGATGAGCTATTTGTTCGAGCGCGATGTCATCGGTAACGGCGCATAAGACCTGCGACCACACCCTGCACGCGCACACGTTCCTTGTCGACTAGCCAGGAGGCGCCCGCTGGATTCGTTGGTTGGAAGCGGGTTCTTTGCCCTTCGAGGTAATGTTTGCGGAGAAAGACCTTCTTGTCTTCCAATGAGGCAAGGACCATCTCGCCATCCTCTGCTGTTGTTCGGTCTTCTACGATAATCAGGTCGCCATCACAGACGTGTTCATTGGCCAGCGAATTGCCAAGCACGCGAAGGGCATAAATTGCTTTTCGGGTAATGAAATCGGGGGGGAGATTGACGGTTTCGCCAGCGGTTGTTGCTTGGATTATCCGTGCGGCTGAAATTTGACCAAGGATTGGTACTTCGATGGTCCGAACGGGGTCTCCGTCTACGAGCTCGATGCCGCGCCCTTGATGGGGAGTCTTTTTCAGGTACCCCTTCTGTACAAGTAATTCAATGTGGTTGTACACAGTTGCAGGCGACGAGAGTCCGAACCCGGTGCCGATTTCCTTTAGCGTTGGAGCGTAGCCGTTTTCGTCAACATATCTATTTATGTAGTCAAGGATTTCTTTCTGGCGTTTGGTTAGGTACATGGAAAACTCAGTGAATTGCAAACAATAAGAACCAAATCTAGCACGAATCTCTCATGTTGAAGGGTGTGATAGGTTTCCCGAATGAGGTGGATGGGGATTGATATTGGGCAGCGTCGTTACGGTGTTGCGGTTTCGGATGAAGCGGGAGGGATCGCATACCCCCTGACCACTCTTTCCGCGGAAAAAGGAGGGGCGCCACCCATACAAGCCCTAGCGAAGTTGGTGGCGGAGAAAAACGTGGTTGGTATCGTTGTCGGACTCCCGACGCGAATGGATGGTAGGCATGGACCAGAAGCACGCAAAGCAGAATTTGTTGCGGAACAGCTCCGGGTCGATCTTGGCAAGCCGGTTGAGCTATGGGATGAGCGCCTCACAACCGCAGAAGCTGAGCGCTTGCTGGTTATGGCAGGAGTCCGACGGAAGAAGCGAAGAGGGGCAACTGACCGCATCGCGGCTGCGATAATCTTGCAGAGCTTTTTGGACCGACAAAAGGTCGATGCACCGACTGATCTTGGAACCAAGGCATGGGAAGACGGCCAGTGACCCCAGTTTGTTGTCGCAAGACTACGATTTTCTTTGGACTTAGCACCTATATCGCTCTTCGCTTAATCA
>JAYYTT010000076.1:0-6396 GCA_036344375.1 Acidobacteriota bacterium
AACGACATGATCTCTATCATGGGCGGGCTGCTAGTTGGCTTTGCTTTTGGCAGCATTCCTTTCGGATACTTGCTCGTCAGGGTGAAGACCGGCGGTGATGTTCGTCTTGTGGGCAGCGGCAACATTGGGGCTACTAACGTAAATCGCGTTCTTGGCAAGGGAGCTGGTATCGCCACCCTTTTATTGGATGCTGCGAAGGGTGCCGCCGGTACGTTCATTGCGGTACATGTTGGTATTGTGGTCCTCGGCACCCAGCAGCCAGTTTGGGGCGCGGCTGGTGCACTCGGTACCGTTTTGGGGCATTGCTACACGCCCTGGCTTGGCCTGCGTGGCGGTAAAGGTGTAGCGACGTTGCTGGGGGCGTTTGCCCTTCTCGTACCTGTGCCGACAGCAGTTGGGGCCGGAGTTTTAGTGGTGGTGGGGGCAATTGGCCGTATGATTTCACTAGCGTCTCTTGCAGGTTCTGTTGCGCTAGTCTGCACTGCCTGGTTTCGTGCTGAGCCGAGCTACTCACTCGTGGCCACGTTGTTGGCAGCGATCGTCATTTTCTGGCGCCACCGGGAGAACATCGGGCGGATCAAGCGGGGTGAAGAAGCAAAGCTTGGAAAAGCATGACAATGAGCATTTTAGTGGCCGAAAGAGTGTGATTTTGAGTGATCCTGTGGTTCCCCAAAAGCTGCGAAACCGGTGGAAGATCGCGGTTCTGGGAGCCGGGTCTTGGGGTACGGCCTTAGCAGTTCATTCTAGCTTGGCAGGTCATGATGTCAGGTTATGGGCGCGGCGACAGTTAGCCGCCGATGCCATGAGCCGTAGCCGCAAAAATGCTGACTATCTTCCGCGCTGTGAACTTCCGGAAGCCCTATTGGTTAGCGCAGACGCGGAAGCGTGCATGGCTGATGCCGACTTGGTTATAAGTGCGATCCCGTCGCGTTTTCTGCGTTCGGTGTGGGATGGAATCAGCTATGCGTTTCCGTCTGGAGCTCACCTGATTTCGGCGACCAAGGGATTGGAGGACAAGACAGGACTGAGGATGAGCCAGGTGCTTTCGGAATATACCAATGGTAGGGAAGCTTCGATTATGGCTCTGTCTGGCCCATCATTCGCTGCCGAACTTGTTGAAGGGCACCCCACGGCTGTGACTCTTGCATGCTCCAACCTTGAAGCTGCTGAAAGTGTCCAAGCTTGTTTGAGCCATGGTCCATTGAGAGCCTATCGAAACGCGGACATTGTTGGCGTTGAGCATGGTGGGGCACTCAAGAATGCCATTGCGATCGCCACCGGGATTGCGGACGGGCTCGGCTTCGGTACCAACTCCCGTGCTGCTCTTATCACGCGAGGTCTTAAAGAGTTGACTAGCTTAGCGGTTGCCCGGGGAGCACGGCCAGACACCCTAATGGGTTTAGCTGGCCTCGGCGACTTGGTACTAACCTGTACCGGGTCGTTGAGCAGAAACCGTCATGTTGGTATTGAACTCGGGAAAGGCCGAAGCCTGGGAGAGATTATCGACGGCATGCAGATGGTTGCCGAAGGTGTTGAAACGGTTTTAGCTACGTTTCATTTGGGGTGTCGCCTGAAAGTCAAGATGCCGATCACGAATGAGGTTTATGCGATACTGCAAGAAGGCAAGTCGGCGCGTGCTGCGATCGAGGACCTGATGGCAAGAACCTTGGTTGAAGAGTAGTCGGGACGCCCCTCTTGAGTGGTGTTTGTCATGCTACGATCTTGCCCATGTGTTGCCCAAAGCAGGCTTTGTACAGAATGGCTTCCCTTTGTGAATTGACGGTCTTTGTCGTCACCACGGCTCACTAGAACACACGTTGGGTAGCATCCTAGGCCGTTCGCTTCTGCGCACACGCGAGAGCCTGAGGGGAATTTTGCATCGCATCACTTCGTCTCAAAGCCCGGACGAAGAAACGCTTGAGGCGCTTGAAGAAGCTCTGATCTTGGCTGACGTTGGTCCGACAGTGGCCCTCCGTTTGGTGGAAAATCTTCGTCAGGTGGCAGTTGGCGATGAAAGCCCGCGCGAGCGCTTGCGTGAGGCGATGTTGGAGATTCTCGCAAGGAGCAGTAGTGCAGTCAGTGCACCTTCGAAAAATCAACCGCATGTGGTTCTGTTAGTTGGGGTCAACGGCTCAGGAAAGACGACTAGCGTAGCAAAACTCGCGGCGAGGTACGTTGCGCAAGGACACAGCGTTATTCTTGGTGCGGCAGATACCTTTCGTGCCGCTGCCGTTGAGCAGCTCGAGGTCTGGGGCGAACGCCTTAATGTTCAAGTTATCTCTCATACGGCGGGTGGAGATCCTGCAGCGGTCGTTTACGATACTTGCGCAGCAGGTCGCTCTCGTGGTGTAGACATTGTTCTGATTGACACTGCGGGCCGCCTACATACCAAAGACAACCTCATGGCGGAACTTTCTAAGATCCATAAGACGGCCGGAAAAGTCATAGAAGGAGCGCCCAATGAGGTCTGGTTAGTGCTCGATGCGACTACTGGCCAGAATGGGCTCCGACAGGCAGAGGATTTTTTACGACACGTCGGTGTTACCGGCGTGATCCTTGCGAAGCTCGACGGGAGTGCCAAGGGTGGAGTTGTTCTTTCGATCGCTGAGACATTGGACTTGCCGATTCGTTTCGTTGGCACAGGTGAAGAAATCGATAGCTTGGCTCCGTTTGACGCCGAAGCTTATGTCAATGGCCTGATGGGCCAGGATTAATAGGTAGCAAGTGGCAGACAGGCAGCATTTAGAAGAATGCATCCGCTTGGCATCGCAGGCGCGTGGTGCGACTAGTCCTAACCCCATGGTTGGAGCCGTCGTAGTGCGCGATGATGAGGTGGTTGGACGCGGGTTGCACCGATGCCCAGGTGATCCTCATGCTGAACGAGTTGCTCTTGACGAAGCTGGTGATAGGGCTCGCGACGCGACGCTCTACGTCAACATCGAGCCTTGCAGCCATCAGGGACGCACGCCGCCTTGCATTGATGCGGTCTTACAATCTGGTATAAAGCGCGTCGTGGTAAGCACTTTGGATCCGGACCCTCGGGTCTCTGGCGGTGGGGTCAAGGCCTTGCGCGCTGCTGGCCTTCAGGTTGACGTCGGCGAGTTGGCTTTTGAGGCGACACGACTCAACGAAGCATATCTTTCCTATAAGACCTGTGGCCGGCCGTTTGTCACGGCCAAAGCTGCTATCTCTCTAGATGGAAGGTTGGCAACAAGGCGCCGTGAATCTCAGTGGATAAGTGGGGAGATTGCTCGCCGGCGAACGCATCAACTGCGCGCTGAAACGGATGCGATTGGAGTCGGCATCGGGACTGTTCTCGATGACGACCCCCGCCTTACAGTGCGTGGAGGTAGTTCCGAGGGGCCACGCTATAGAGTGGTTTTTGATACCAACTTGCGGACGCCGCGGACCGCTAGGATGTTGAGTGAAAGTGGAGGCAGGGTGCTTTTGTTCTGTGGTCCAGATGCCCCTGCAGATGCGGAAGCTGAGCTCGGAGCATTGGATGCTGAAATAGTTCGGGTAAGCTCCGATGGGGAAGGTCTTTCTTGGGATAACATTCTCTCCGAGCTTGCGGCGCGGGAAGTGATGTCATTACTGCTTGAGGGGGGCAGTGGCGTTCTGACCAGTGCATTCGAGGCTGATATAATATGCAAGCTCTTCCTTGTCTATGCACCTCTCTTAATCGGCGGGACCGGAGCCTTGTCTCTTTGGGGAGGCGATGGTGTCGACGAGCTCACGGCAGCGCCGCGTCTCCGTCACGTGCGACACTTCAGTCTTGGTGACGACTGGGCGGTCGAAGGATATCTTCAGGGCCCGGAGCCATCGCTCTAGCAAGATGTTGAAACACGACCTTCAGCGCCTCAAACCAGAAAAGCACGAATGTTTACTGGGCTAATCGAAGAGGTGGGTACGGTTATACACGTTAAGCACGTGTCGCAAGGGGTGCGCCTGCGGGTCGCCACAAAGACGAGTCCACTTAACCTAGTGCTTGGGGACAGCATTGCAGTCGACGGTGCCTGCCTTACGGTTGTGGAAATTGACGATATGGATTTTGTTACTGAGGTCTCACCAGAGACGATTGCGCGGACGAACCAATCCTTTTATGAGGAAGGCACTAGAGTCAACCTTGAACGTCCGTTAGCTGTCAACGCCCGTATCGGTGGACATTTTGTTCAAGGACACGTGGATGCGGTGATTCGACAGCGGTCCCAAGATAAAGAAGGTGACTTTGTGCGGACCCGGTTTGAGATGCCAGTCGGTCTAGAGCGTTATTTAGTGCTAAAGGGTTCGATCGCAATCAATGGTGTTTCCCTGACCATTGCTGATATGGACAAAGGTTGGTTCGATGTCCAGCTTGTCCCGCATACACTGGAACACACAAATTTGATCTCGGAGAGGCGTGCGGAGGCGATGAATGTGGAAGTGGACATACTTGGTAAGTATGTTGCTCGGATGCTCGAAGCAGATCTAGAAGTGTCGGTTATGGAGTCGATTGTCGCCGTTGGGGGAGATGAGACATGAGCTTCGCCAACATCGAGGAAGCAATCGAAGACATTCGACAGGGTCGTATGGTGATTGTCGTTGATGATGAAGATCGTGAAAATGAGGGCGACTTAACAATCGCTGCAGAGAAAATCACTAGCGACGCCATCAACTTTATGGCTAGGAATGGGCGCGGGTTAATCTGCTTGCCAATGACGCGCGAGCGGCTTGAAGCTTTGCAAGTTCCACTGATGGTCGACAAAAACTCGTCAAAGTTCAACACGGCGTTTTGTGTTTCGATTGAGGCGAAAAGGGACGTTTCCACTGGTATTTCCGCTGCTGATCGGGCTACCACCGTCCGCGCTGCGATCGATCCCGCTACCCGACCTCAGGATCTTGGCAGGCCCGGTCATATGTTCCCTCTGCGGGCTGAAGACGGTGGGGTGCTGCGCCGCGCCGGACAAACCGAGGCAGCTGTTGATCTCGCTCGCATGGCTGGTTTGTATCCGGCGGGCGTGATCTGCGAGATCATGAACGAAGATGGCACGATGGCTCGAGTTCCAGACCTCATGCAGTTCGCAGCCAAACACGAACTGAAGATTATCAATATTGCCGACCTGATCCACTATAGGCTGGGCACCGAACGCTTCGTCAAACGTATGGCGTCGCCGAACCTGCCGACTCGTTTCGGTGACTTTACTCTGCATGCATATGAGAATGAGTTTGACAACAAGACGCACGTGGCTCTCGTTATGGGAGATGTCAGCGATGGTGAGCCTGTCCTGATGCGGGTGCACTCTGAGTGTCTCACCGGCGACGCCTTTTTTTCAGCACGTTGCGACTGTGGCCCACAGCTCGAAACTGCCATGCAGCGGATTGCCGAAGAGGGTCGCGGCATTATCGTGTATCTAAGACAGGAGGGCCGTGGCATTGGCCTGGTCCACAAGTTGAAAGCCTACGAACTCCAAGATGGTGGCGCAGACACGGTGGAGGCCAACGAGGCACTTGGATTTCAGGCCGATCAGCGCGACTATGGCATTGGCGCACAAATTCTCAATGACTTGGGGGCGTCCAAGCTTAGGGTCATGACCAATAATCCGCGCAAGTTTGTCGGACTGTCCGGGTATGGCCTCGAGGTTGTAGAGCGGGTCCCGATAGAAATAGCGCCGACTGAAACAACACGCCGCTACCTTGAAACTAAAAAACAGAAGCTTGGACACGACCTGACATCGGTTTAATCCGAGAACCAGCATCGAAAGCCAACATGTTTGAGCAAATCAGCCAACGCTTAAATCAAACGCTACGCATGCTACGTGGCGTTGTGTGTGTTGACGAGGCGAGCCTTACAGTAGCGCTGCGTGATTTACGTTTAGCGCTGCTCGAAGCCGACGTCAATTTCGGCGTTGTGAAGGACCTTCTTGCAGTCGTTCGGGAGCGTGCCCAGAGGCAGGAGGTGCTTGACTCTCTGACTCCAGGCCAACAGGTTGTCAAGGTTGTCCATGAGGAGATGGTTAAGCTGCTCGGTGGTACCCAGGTGCGTCTTCAACTTAACGGTGCCACGCCACACGTCATCATGCTTGTTGGCTTACAAGGGGCAGGTAAAACGACGACTGCGGCCAAGCTGGGTCAGCAGCTGCGCCGTAGCGGCCACTCGCCGTTGTTAGCCTCGATAGACGTTCATCGTCCGGCGGCAAGAGAGCAGCTCGCTCAGATGGGAACCAGTTCTTCGATACCGGTCTTTGCAAGTGAGGGTGATGATCCTGCCGTGCTGGCGCGAGAGGCGATTGAGAAGGCGCGGTTGGCTGGCCATGACGTTGTTGTTTTTGATACTGCAGGCCGCTTGCACCTCGATGGGGCGATGATGAACGAGGCGGCAGATATAGTTGAAGTTCTGAAACCGGGGAACGTCATCTA
>JAYYTT010000077.1:0-5060 GCA_036344375.1 Acidobacteriota bacterium
TTGTCGGGTGCGGCGGTACGTCGTATTGAAGAGAGTTCAATAGACAAGGTCATCGTCACCAACACCATTCCGTTAAACGAACAAGCCGCGGGTTGTTCCGACATCGTGGTTCTGTCTGTCGCTGAACTGCTGGGCGAAGCAATTCGAAACATCCACGAAGAGACCAGCGTGTCTAGCTTGTTTATCTGATTCCTAAAGAGAAAAAGTCATGGCTGAAATCGTTATTGAAGCAGAGGCGCGGGAAGTTGGATCCAGCAACGTGGCACGCCGTTTACGGCGTGAAGATAAGTTGCCAGCGGTCGTCTACGGTGGTGACAAAGAAGCGCACCCGATTGTTCTGAGCCCGCGAGAGATCATATCTGTCCTGACGTCGGAATCTGGCCAGAACACTATTTTTAAGCTGAAGGTGGCAGGGGGATCTGAAGACAACGTGATGATCTTCGACGTACAGATCGACCCGATTACCCATCGCCTTATCCACGCTGACCTCGTGCGAATCGCGCTGGACGTAGAGATCGAAGTCTCGGTGCCGCTGCAACTTGTCGGCGAGGCTATGGGCGTTACAGAAGATGGTGGTGTTCTTGACCATTCGCTTCGCGAACTTCTGGTTAGCTGTTTGCCAACCGATATTCCGGAGAGCATCGATGTGGACGTCAGCGAACTTCAGATGAACCAATCCATCAAGGTCGAGGACCTTCCTGTGCCTGCCAGCGTAACTGTTGTCACGGCATCGGACAGCTCTGTGGCCTCGGTCGTACCACCGGTTTCTGAGGCAGACTTGGAGGCTGACCTGGGTCTCGAAGAAGAGGAAATCGAGGGCGAAGAACTCGAAGAAGATGGGGAAGAAGCTCCGGAGGAAGAAGTCGAGGGGACAGAGGCCGAGGAAACAGAAGACGAGCCGGCACCGGAATAACCAGTGCGTGCTCTTGCTGGCCTGGGGAACCAGGGCGATGCTTACGCGGGTCACCGCCACAACGTCGGCTGGATGCTATTAGATGTTCTTGAGCGGCGTCACGCGATAGTGGATAAGAAAGACCTCGATCTGGTGCGATTAACTCACATACGTGTGCACGGACGGGACAAGAACGGTGAGTCTTCCGAACTGTGGCTCATGCGTTCGAAAACATACATGAACGAAAACGGTCTAGGCGTGGCGAAGGGATGCGACGAATTGGACTTGGAACCAGAGCAAATCCTTGTGGCATTCGATGACGTTGACCTTCCGCTCGGCAAGTTGCGGCTCCGGGAGAGTGGGGGCTCAAGCGGCCAGAAAGGGATGCAGTCGACTATTGATGCCTTGGGAACACAGAAAATTCCCAGGCTGCGGCTGGGAATCTCCGGTGAGAAAGCATCAACTGACACAGTTGCCTATGTGCTCAGTTCCTTCGACAAGAATGAAAAAGACACGGCAGCGGAGATGGTCGAAGAAGCTGCCGACGCCGTGGAGATGGTCCTTCGATCAGGACTCATCGCGGCGATGAATCGCTTCAACTGAACCAGAGGAGTTCGAGCCGAATGGACACCCAGACGTTGACGCAGCTAGCCCCGGTCTTTGGCGCTATTGGATTGGCAATCGCGCTAGCGATCTTGTTCTTCCTTAGGCGCATGCCTGTGGCGAGCCAAGACATGGCTGAGCTTGGTGAAAAGATTCATAAAGGCGCTATGGTTTTTCTGCGCAGCGAATACAGTCTGCTGCTGATCTTTGTGGTCGTAGTTGCCGGGTTGTTATACACGTTTGTAAAGCCTTTGACCGCAGCGGCTTTTGTCACTGGAGCGGTGGCATCTATGGTGGCGGGGTTTGCAGGTATGACGGCGGCAACAAGCGCTAACGTTCGCACGACCAGTGCGGCAGCCAGCAAGGGACAAGAAGCCGCGTTGATGGTTGCCTTCCTCGGGGGTTCGGTAATGGGTTTGTCCGTTGCTAGCCTCGGCCTCCTAGGTGTCGGTACTTGGTTTCTTTTGATCGGAACCCCCGACATGGCGTCGAATATCACTGGTTTCGCAATGGGTGCTTCTTCGATTGCACTGTTCGCTAGGGTCGGGGGTGGTATTTATACGAAAGCAGCTGACGTTGGTGCCGACCTAGTAGGCAAGGTCGAAGCCGGGATTCCTGAGGATGACCCACGGAACCCAGGCGTTATTGCCGACAACGTTGGCGACAATGTTGGTGACGTTGCCGGCATGGGTGCTGACATCTTCGAATCTTACGTCGGCTCGACGATCGCTACGATTACCATCGGTGCAACCTTAGGTGCCGTCCAACTCAGTGCTCTAATTGAAGAAGGTAGCAACCTTGCCGGAGAGAACGCGAGGGTTGCACTGATGAGCCTTCCATTGGTGATGGCGATGATCGGCCTCGTTGCATCACTTCTAGGCATTGCCTCGATGGCCTGGTTTAAGAACACGAACCCGGCGGGGGCCTTGCGATGGGCACCGGCATTCGCCGCCGTAGTGTTTCTCGGTGGATCCTACGCTTATATTGGAAGTAGCGGTTTGAGTGGAAAGATTTGGTTCGCGGTCGTAGCTGGGACCTTCGCGGGCTTAACGATCGGTTGGATTACCGAGTACTACACAGCTGGCAAACCAATCCGCGACATCGCATCGGTGAGTGAGACTGGGGCGGCGACCAACATAATCCAGGGGTTGGCGGTTGGCCTGCAGTCATGCGCTGCTCCGGTTCTAATGATCTGCTTCGCGATTTGGGCGGCCAACCAGACTGCAGGTTTGTACGGTATAGGTATTGCGGCTGTCGGCATGCTGGCGACAGTCGGGATTACGATGAGCGTCGATGCCTACGGCCCCATTGCTGACAACGCTGGCGGTATTTCGGAGATGTCTCGTCTTGGTCCTGAGGTTCGTAAAATCACAGACGGACTCGATGCGGTTGGCAACACAACTGCCGCCATTGGCAAAGGATTCGCTATTGGCTCGGCGGCACTCACCGCCCTAGCCTTGTTCTCAGCCTACACTCAGGCTGTCAACTATCAGCTAATCGCTGCGGGCGACAAGGCGCTGCAGATCATCCTTACCGATCCGCGTGTCGTCATCGGCCTAATGATTGGTGGCATGATTCCGACCTTAGCTGGAGGCATGACGATGACTGCCGTCGGCCGGGCGGCGTCGGAGTGGGTCGAGGAGATCCGACGTCAGTTCCGGGAGATTCCAGGCATTATGGAGGGGACTGGTGAGCCAGACCCTGATCGTTGTGTCGAAATTGCCACTAAGGCCGCTCTCCGGGAGATGATTCCGCCTGGCTTGCTTGCCGTGATCGCTCCAGTTGTCGTTGGCTTCACGCTTGGTCCTGCAGCGCTTGGCGGCATGCTTGCAGGTGCTACGGTCGTTGGCGTATTGCTGGCCCTGATGATGAGTAATGGCGGCGGTGCTTGGGACAACGCAAAAAAATATATCGAAGAAGGCCACCATGGTGGTAAAGGATCGGAAGCACATAAGGCGGCGGTTGTTGGTGATACCGTCGGTGATCCGTTCAAAGACACTTCTGGCCCGTCAATGAACATCCTGATAAAATTGATGTCTGTTGTATCACTGGTCATAGTCCCGCTAATCATCTAGCGGCTTAAAGACACTGGCCAACCCTTTTCAGAACAGATCTCGCAGCTCCTCGCCCTGGCTTACCAGGGACTGAGACCGAGAGGAGATTCATGCCGAATTTATACGAAACACTCCTGATTGTGACCCCGGAGGCGGACGATGAAGGGGTTAGCGCCGTAATCGGCGATCTGCGCACCACCATCGAATCAGACGGGGGAACGGTGCTCCAGGCTCGTGTATGGGAACGCCGGAAGCTCGCCTACATGGTGAAGGGCAAGACCGAGGGAATCTACGTCATCATCCATGCTGACGGGGGGACGACCTTGCCAGCTGTTCTCAAGGATCGCATGAAACTGGACGAGTCGATAATTCGCTCCATGGTCGTGCGACTTAGCGACCAGCATGAAATCGATGTGCGACAGGAGATTGCCGAGCGTGATCAAGCGGGGGACGCGGCTGTGATCGAGGAGCAGCGCGCCGCTGCTGAACGGCGGCACGAAGCCGAGGCCGCAGCCGCAGCCATGTCTCTTGACGAAATCGTGGCTGCCGAGGAAGCAGAGGCCGAGACCGCTGATTCGGACAATGGTGATCTTGGCGATGACGGAGAAGCCGAATCCTCTGATTCGGATAACGGTGATCTTGGCGACGATGAAGGGCCTACCGTAGAAACTCCACCTGTCGACGAAAGTGCCGATGATGTCGTCGGCGATTCAGATGAAAGCACCGCCGATGACGAAGGGAAGGAAGGTTAACGATGCGAGGAGGATACGGACGAGGCCGTCGGCGTCGCAATAAATACCTCAAGGATGACGTGGTATACATTGACTACAAGGATGTCAATTTGTTGCAGCACTTCATTCTGGACCGTGGCAAGATCCAGCCACGCCGTACCAATGGCAACAGCGCCAAGGTGCAGCGCATGCTATCCCGCGCCATCCGTCGGGCCCGTGAGATCGCGCTTCTTCCATACACTACCGGTTGAGAATATGAAGCTAATTCTTCGGGAAATGGTCGAAGGCCTGGGTAAACCTGGGGACCTTGTGGAGGTTAAGGCTGGCTACGGGTCCAACTTTCTGCTGCCAAAGGGGCTAGCGCTTAGAGCCAGCGCTTCTAACGAGCGCATGATCGAGGCAGACAAGGCGAAGCGTGATGAAGCTGAAAAGGTGGCGGCACAGGACGCGGAAGAGCTGGCTAGCAAGCTCAGCGGTGTCGTGGTCAACGTCAAGCGAAAGGTTTCGGAAGGTGATGTGCTTTACGGATCTGTTACAGCTGCCGACATTGCCGAGGTGCTCGCCGAAGAGGGTTTTGAGATTAGCAAGGATCAGATCACCCTTGATCATGCGATCAAGGCTTTGGGTGGGCACGAGATTGCCCTGAATTTGCCGTACGGTGTAGAGGCGGCTATAAAGCTTTGGGTTGTGAAGGACGAAGAGGAGTAGCAGACTGGCCGCATGGCTGACGAGTTAACGAAAGGACGGACGTTGCCGCACAATTTGGATGCGGAGCAGTCT
>JAYYTT010000078.1:0-4498 GCA_036344375.1 Acidobacteriota bacterium
CCTCGGGACATAGGCGGATATGGCGTTCGATCTGTGTAGTCATTGCAGCGGTGAGTTGATCGACTCTATCGGTTTCTTGGGTCGGTACTCCAGTCGTGTCCAGTGGCTCAATCACAAAGCGATATCGTGTGCCCTCGGGCACGCAAAACAGCATGATTATCGGGGCGCCGGACCGAACGTGAAGCTGGGCGCTCACACGGGTGGTTGCCGCCATTTCGCCGAAGAACGGAACAAATGATGCTTGAGATGGAAGAGTGTTTTGATCTACTAACACACCGACAACTTCGCCGGCTCGTAGCGCTCTCAAAGCGGGGCGGACACCATTGTGTTTATTAATGACACGGGCACCTGTCCGCGTTCTCAGGCCATGCAGTACAGACTCGACTTGGGGATCATCGATGGTTCGGGTAATTACGTTCATAGGCACACCAATGTGAGCTAGTGCTACTCCCATCAGTTCCCAGTTGCCGAAATGGGCCGTTGTGATCAAGGCTCCGCGCCCCTCGGCGATGGCGTCGTCGAGGTATTCACGTCCTTCGAAGATGGCGATGTCCTCAAGAGTCTGGTCGTTGAGAGCTGTACTCCAGAGCATTTCGACAGCGGTGCGTCCAACCTGCTGGAAAGATTTATGTGCCAGTTGCCGCCGGTGAGATTCGGTGAGCTTTGGGAACGCTAGAAACAAGTTCTTCATCGCCACAGCACGGTGCCGGGAATCGAGAGCCCATGCCAACGACCCGAGAGAACGGCCAACACTGGATGCCACTGGGAATGATAGGCGGGGAATAATGGCCGCCGCAGCAAGGGTGAAGCTGCCCGCAATGCTCATTGTGTTTTTTGGTTCATGCGGCGTCGGGGATTGAGGAAAGTCCAGTAAGCTCTTTGAGCCAGGAGACCAGAGTTTCAGGGGAACTCGTTTGGAGTCGATAGCCCCATACTCTGAGTGGGAGTCGGAATCTTTTGCTGGGCAAGCGAACAGCATCCTTTTCAGTTGTAACCAAGGTATCCGCGCCACACTTCTGGGCCATTTTAATGACCCTAGTGACATCTTGTGCACGGAATTCGTGGTGGTCTGGAAAGGTGCACTGGCCTTTCAGGGTGATGCCGTCAGCTTCGAGATCTTCGAAGAAACGCTCTGGCCGGGCGATGCCAGCAAATGCAAAGACGGAACCTTTGAGACGGGTTTCTGTGGCGCTTTTGTTTTCGTTGGTTGGCCATGCGCGTGGAATTTCTTGTCCTAGTGACCAGTAACAGGGTGTTTGACGAGTTAGTTCGAACCATGGATGTTCGGGGAAGTGATTGTGTAACCCCATCGTTGCGTCGGTATCATCTCCGACGACCAAGAGACCATCGGCTCGAGTTGCTGCAGTTGGAGCTTCTCGCAAGCGACCGCTTGGTATCGGAGTATCCTCCCAGAACGGTTCCTCTGGATTGACGATTAGCAAGTTAGCGTTACGCGCTACACGCAGGTGCTGAAATCCGTCGTCGAGCAAGAATACATCGGGTGTTACTGCTGCCGCTGCTAGCGCAACATGAGCGGCTTCCTCTCGGCGTTTGGCAACCACAACCGGAACTGTTGGCAGAACTGATGCCAACCAGAAGGGCTCGTCTCCCGCCTGGTCAACTGCGACGACCGGCCCGCGACCGTCTCCGTGGGAGACTAACAGCGCCGCGGTGCTTTTACGCCGGTAACCCCGGCTTAGAATCGCAGGCCGGACACCAGCTTCTGACAGAAGACTCGCAATCAACGCTGTCGTTGGGGTTTTCCCTGCCCCGCCAACTGACAGTGCGCCAATGCTGATCACCGGAAGTTCTAAGTTGTGGCATGGTAGCCAGCCGGTCTCATATAGCGACGCACGGAAGCCGGTTAGTAAGCCCCAGGTTGTTCCCAGAATACTTAGCATGCTTTTGTGTCCTATCCGCTGGACCCATTGATAAGCTTGGCCACGACACGAGCTGTGCGGCGACCAGCTGAAGCGTCGCGCAACGCGACCCGACGTGCTAGTCCTCCGATCTTCCGCCGCCGCGCATCATTCGCTAGCATAGCTGACCAAATATCCGCAAGTTCCTCGGCTCCCTGGACCTGAATTCCGCCGCCGGATTCCAGCAACTCTGTTGCCAAGTTGGCAAAATTTTGCATGTAGGGCCCGAAGATGACTGGTTGTCCATAGATAGCTGGCTCCAGAAGGTTGTGGCCGCCACTGTCGACGAGGCTTCCTCCGACAAAGCTTGCTAGTGCCAACCCATAGGCGGCTGGGAGCTCCCCGATAGAATCTAGCAACAGCACTTCTGCATCGACTGGACCTCCAATACTACGGCGGCGGCACTTCCATCCCGCAGCGGCCACCGTCTGGGCAACCTGGTCGAAACGCTCTGGGTGGCGTGGTGCAATTAGTAAAAGTGTCGACGGATTTGTTGCTCGAGCCACGCGAAAAGCTTCTAGGATAAGTTCCTCTTCTCCGGGCATCGTGCATCCAGCCGCGAGCAAAGGTGGGTCACCGTTGAGGCCAAGTTGCTCAGCAAGTTCTTGGCGGGAGTGGACAGATGAGGTCAGCACCAACGCGTCAGCCTTAAGATTACCGGTTGTGAACACGCGTTTTGGAGGGATCCCCCGGGCCCGAAAGCGCGTGGCCTCAAGGTTGGTCCGGGCGCAAACGGTCGATAATTGAGAAACGACTTTCTTCATCAGGCACCCCAGACGCCGATAGTTTCCATACGATGAACTTGAAAGCCGTCCGTTGACCAAGGCAATAGGGATGTCTCTTTGGTTGCATGCATTTAACAGATTTGGCCAGATCTCAGTTTCGACTAGTACGATGGCGCGCGGCCGTAAAGTGTCGAGGTAAGGGCTTATAGCCCAAGGAAGATCGACGGGGCAATAGAAACAGGCTGCGCTGTCTGCCTTTTTTGCCAACGCTTGTCCTGTGTCCGTGGTAGTTGATAGCACCACAGGAATCTCTGGGAGCAATCCAGCGAGGTGGCCGATTAAGCCGCGCGCAGCATGGACTTCTCCCACAGAAACTGCATGTATCCAAATAGCTCCGGGCTGTACGTCAGCGACGTGCTTTGGCACTTTGCCGAAGCGCTCGCTGATTCCGCTACGGTTGGTGCCGCTTCGCATTATTCGCCAGACGGCACGCGGAACGTAGGCGCACAACCCAATCAAGTAGAGAAGGGTATAAGCGACATACATGGCAACTTTAAAGGTGTGGCGCCGATAATCGCCAAGATTCTCAAGTAGGCAAGAAGATTATACCTCCAGGTGCGACAATCGGGTTATGAAAGACGTGTCAATGGCAAATTGTAGATCACGGCGGTCATTGCTGGACCTTCCCGCTAGTCGGTGGAGTGAGGTGCTCGGTCATAAGACGGGGGCCGGGTACCGGGGTGACCAGGTTGCTAACTGGGTTTTTAAACACGGAGTCTTCTCGTTCAATGATATGGGTAACGTTCCGGAGGAGCTTCGTCGAAATCTCGCTGCTCGCTACACAGTCGTTCCTCCCGAGGTTTCGGCTCGTTTTGAATCTGTCGACGGTACACAGCGTTTCTTACTTGAACTCCAAGATGGCCAAAAAGTTGAGTCGGTATACAT
Source organism: Acidobacteriota bacterium (assembly GCA_036344375.1). Classification (GTDB taxonomy): domain Bacteria; phylum Acidobacteriota; class UBA890; order UBA890; family UBA890; genus UBA890. Next base: position 3,590 of record JAYYTT010000078.1, read on the forward strand.
GCCATATTCCGACCGCGTCACACTATGCATCTCCTCTCAGGTTGGTTGTCGATTTGCCTGTACTTTCTGCCAGACTGGCTCCAATGGGTTGCATCGTTCCCTGACCACTGGGGAAATCGTTGGGCAAGTGCTACGGCTCCAGGCCGAGCAAGGCTGGCTTTCCCGTTCAGTCAACGTCGTTTTTATGGGACAAGGTGAACCGCTAGACAATACTGATGCAGTTATCCCGGCAATTAAGGCGTTACAGGATCCCGCTGGCCCCGGCCTCAGTTGGCGTCGCATCACGGTTTCGACCGTAGGTATAGTAAGCGCGATCCAACAACTCTCAGAGATGGGAAATTCACGACCACGACTCGCTGTGTCACTAAATGCTAGTACCGACGAAGTGCGTTCTAAGATCATGCCGATCAATCGCAGATGGTCAATAGAAGTGCTACTCAGTGCGTTACGCGACGTTAATTGGCGAAAGGGTGAACGCGTGACGTTCGAGTACGTGATGCTTTCGGGGATCAACGACGGTGCTGACGATGCTCGGCGTCTTGGTAATTTGTTAAGAGATCTCCCCGCTAAGGTCAATCTAATTCCTTGGAACTCTTTGCCGATGCTTCCATATCGGCGCCCGAGCGTGGAAAGTGTCGAACGTTTTCGTGTTGCGGCCCGAGAGACGGGACTTGACGTGCTGGTACGTTATAGCCGCGGTGCTGACATTGCCGCTGCATGTGGGCAGTTGCACACTTCCGAGGTTGCGTTACCACCAGACACATTAAGCTGACTAGTTGCCTAGAGGCCCTCTTTTGCCAGTCGTTCCTGAAATTCTCCATCCATATGAACGACTTTATCAATTTGAGAAGCGCGCTCATCGGCAACTTTACGGGCAATACCTTCGTCTGAAAGTGCGATAATCCTCGC
>JAYYTT010000079.1:0-6027 GCA_036344375.1 Acidobacteriota bacterium
GGTTCATCTAGCGTTGATCGCTTTTGACGAAGCCATCCGTGCCCTCCGTTGCGGGAAAATGGATGATGCAGCCAAAGCCGCTCACATCATGCTCTATGGACGCTACGCTAAGTGCTTCTGGATGGGTATCGTCCTCGCCGTGTTCTCGGTGGGGTGCGCTCTTTGGATAGAGCCAGTTGGTGCTGTCGGCGTGTTCGCTGGCCTCGCATCGCTGGCGAGTCTAGCCTTCTATGAACATGCCTGGAACCTAGCGGGCCAGGCGCCGCCCTTGAGTTAAATAACCAATGCCCGATCGAACTGGCAGATACCCGGAACAAGACGAAGGCTGGACACTAAGCAGCGCTCCAGGGCCCGAGGACTGGGATAACTGGGTCGAGTTTGACGCGGGCACATGGCCACGCAAGGTCGAGCGTCGCTACTCACTAGTGCCAACAATCTGTTTCAACTGTGAATCCGGTTGTGGGCTGCTTGCCTATGTTGATCAATCCAACGGCAAGATTCGGCGCTTCGAAGGCAACCCGGTACACCCAGGCAGCCGCGGGCGTACGTGTGCAAAGGGCCCGGCAACGATCAACCAGGTCAACGATGCGGAAAGAATCCTGTATCCAATGAAGCGGGCCGGCGAGCGCGGCTCTGGGGACTGGGTCCGGGTGAGTTGGGACGATGCACTCGAGGATATCGCCGCGCGCATGCGCGCAGCGATTGTCGAAGATCGTGACGACGAAATCATGTACCACGTTGGGCGACCGGGGCACGACGGCACGATGGACCGGGTGATCCAAGCCTGGGGCATCGACGCTCACAACTCACACACCAACATATGCTCCGCCGGAGCGCGGTTAGGCTATGCCCTCTGGCACCAAGCCGACCGCCCATCTCCTGATCACGAGCGAGCCAAGTTTATCCTCCTGATCTCGGCACACCTCGAATCGGGCCACTACTTCAACCCACACGCACAAAGGATTATCGACGCTAAATCAGGAGGTGCGCAGATCGCCGTTCTCGACCCGCGACTGTCGAATACGGCTTCGATGGCCGATCACTGGCTGCCGACATGGCCAGGCACCGAGGCTGCAGTGTTGCTCGCAATTGCCAACGTCATCATCGACGAAGGCCTGCATGATCGCGACTTTGTCCGCCGCTGGGTTAACTGGGAAGAATACCTGAGCGCCGAACACCCACAGGCACATAAACGTGCGCAACGTCTCGGTGGTTCAGCCGCGGGGAGCGACGGTATCGACGTATTCTTCGAAGTAATACAAACACTCTATAAGGAATACACGCCTCAATTTGCTGCGGCTGAGAGCGGTGTACCAGAAGAGACAATCATCGAAGTAGCACGGGCCGTGGGGCGTGCCCGCGGCGGCCTCTCGACGCACGTCTGGCGGTCAGCTGCGTCCGGGAATCTCGGTGGTTGGCAAGTTGCGCGATGTCTTGAGTGGCTAGTCGTCTTGACTGGAAGTGTCGCCACGCCTGGTGGAACCAACCTGGCCTCCAAGGACAAGTTCGTGGCTGCACCGTTCGCCAAGCCTCCACCGCAAGACAAGTGGAACGAACTTGCTTGGCCGCGCGAATATCCACTGTCGCATCATGAGCTGTCGTTTCTTTTGCCACACTTCCTGAAAGAAGGTCGTGGTCGCTTGGCTATGTACTTCACGCGTGTGTACAACCCAGCTTGGACCAATCCAGACGGCTTCACCTGGATCGAAGCGCTACGGGACGAAGACAAGATCGGTTGCCATGCAGCGTTAACACCAACCTGGAACGAAAGCGCCTACTGGGCCGACTACGTTTTGCCTATGGGCCTGGGTCCCGAACGCCACGACATCATGAGCCAGGAAACTTCGGCCGGCTCCTGGATAGGGTTCCGCCAACCAGTTTTGCGCACCTTTGGCGAGAGAAATGGAAAAGAATTCGACTTCACTTGGGAGGCAAACCCTGGTGAGGTGTGGGAAGAGGAAGAATTTTGGATAGAGCTTTCATGGCGTATCGACCCCGATGGCTCCTTAGGCATCCGTAAATGGTTCGAGTCCCCTTATCAGCAGGGTGAAAAACTCACTGTGGAAGATTCGTACCGATGGATTTTTGAAAACAGCGTACCTGGATTACCGGAGGCAGCAGCCGCAGAAAATTTGACGCCCCTCGAGTACATGCGCCGTTACGGAGCCTTCCAAGTCAAGAAGAATGACTACCGTTTCTACGAAAAAGAAAAAGGGCCAAGCGCTTCCGGAATCGAGATCGACGGCAAAAAACTCGCCGGCTTCTCCACGCCATCAAAGAAGCTAGAGTTTTACTCACCTACCATGGTCGAATGGGGCTGGCCGGAGCACTCTATCCCTGGTTATATCCGCTCCCAAGTCCACTGGAGCAGTCTCAACCGCGAGGCTGGTGATGTCGTCCTGACACCGACGTTTCGTCTACCGACTCTGATTCACACGCGATCGGCAAACGCCAAGTGGCTGGTCGAGATTTCGCATCGCAACCCCCTTTGGATTCACCCAGTCGACGCGGAACGCCTCGGCATTCGAACCGATGGCTTGGTGCGAGTTAACACAGCCATCGGATACTTCGTGGTCCGCTCCTGGGTCACCGAAGGTATGAGGCCGGGCATTATTGCCTGTTCGCACCATATCGGCCGGTGGCGCCTGCCCAACTCCCAAGGAGCTAACAAATGGGCCGCAAGCAATGTTGCGTTGAGTGAAAATCCAATTGATGGTGGGGATGGTGGCCTCTGGAGAGTGCAGCAACTCGATGGTATTGGTCCGTTCGAATCAAACGATCCTGACTCGTCCCGTGTCTGGTGGACTGACGCCGGAGTCCATCAAAACCTGACCTTTCCCGTACAACCAGATCCGGTCTCTGGGATGCACTGTTGGCACCAAAAAGTACGTATCGAACCGGCGCGACCCAACGATCGCTATGGTGACGTCATAGTAGACACCACCCGAAGCCATGAGTTGTACAAAGAATGGCTGGCTCAAACTCGCCCAGCCCCGGGACCTAACAACCTACGTCGGCCTCTGTGGTTTGCTCGCCCTGTTCGCCCAACAGACGACAGCTATCGGATCAAAGATTGAGGCACAAAAGGGCGTAACACCCCACGTGCCTGTTGCATCAAATAATTAGATGAAGAGGGCTAGAGCAGCTGGCAATCCAGACAAGTCCTCAACAATTAAAGCCCCTACATCGGAGGCCGTATCCTCAAATTCCATTGCTCCACGGCCACCAATGATCAGACCTGTATCGTCGCCGATGTGGCGGCGCAGTGTGGCAAGTTCGTCTCGAATTGCATTCGGTGAGCTAGGACACACGATGCTAAGAGCAATCACCTGCACGCCACGCTGGCGGGCCGCACCGGCGATCTCGGCCGCCGGCAGGTCAGGGCCAAGGTAGGTCACATCCCAACCAGCATGGGTTGCTGTGGCCATTGCTAATAATGATCCGAGTTCGTGACGTTCACCTGCTGGTGTTGTCAACAAAAGCCGAGGCAGGCCATCAAGCACCTCGCGCTCCGGACTGAGTTCCTCGATAAAAACTCGAAGGACCGCAGTGGCAAGATGCTCGTGCGATGCCCTTAAACCACCTTCCGCCCATAAATCTCCAATGTTGTGGATCAAGGGAACCAGCAGCTCTTGAATAACCGCTTCTGGACTGAGCACTTCGGAAGCAAGTCGTAACCCACGGCGAAGTGCCGCTGTATCAAGCTGTTGCACAGCGCTTAAACAAGCGCTAACAGTGGCATGCGCTGTCGCCGTCTCATGCCGAGTTGGAATTATCGGACTCGGTGGAATAGCAAGCTCGACTTCAACGAGATCTTGAAGTTCCCCGACAGGGAGGTGGGCAATCTGGGCAATTCGGTGGCCCGCATCAGTCGCCTGTCGCAGTAAGAGAAGCTTTTCGATGTCTTCCTCGGAATATAAGCGCTGATTGCCACCACTTCGAATCGGCTCGACAACATTGTAACGGCGCTCCCACGCACGTAGCCGATCGCTTTTTAGACCAGTCCTACGACAAACCATGCCAATCGAATTGAGACGCCGATCATTCATGTTCCGTAGGATAGAAGGTTTGTCTATATATTGTCAAAAATAAATATAAGAAAGGGTGAAAATACCTAGGCAAATACTTGACAATACTAATTTGTCCATATATTGTACGGATATTCGGTTTTGGGTAGATACCAAATAAGCCGCCTCAGTCGAGACAGGCTCGATTGGGAATCACCAAGGAGGAACAAAATGATGGTAACTAGGTTCGCCATCGCAACTGCTATCACATTGATCCTGTTCACAACCGGCGTTGCTATCGCCGGCCCCACCTCGAGCGACGACACTATTGTTGAAATCGCCGTCGCTGCTGGCAATTTCCAAACGCTGGTTGCCGCCGTGCAGGCGGCAGGCTTAGTGGAAACGTTGTCGGGGCCAGGACCGTTCACGGTTTTCGCGCCCACCGATGAAGCGTTTGCCAAGTTGCCCGAGGGCACCATCGAGGCGCTCCTGGCCGACACTGAGAAGTTAGGATCGATCCTCACTTACCACGTCCTGCCCGGCAAGGTTATGGCACGCGACGTGGTCACCCTCACCAAGGCGGCGACAGCCAACGGGCAAGACGTACAGATCAAGGTACGGGACGGCAAAGTGCTGATCAACGATGCGACCGTAACAGTGACCGACATCGAAGCCAGCAACGGCGTTATCCACGTCATAGACACAGTTATCATGCCGAACTGAAAGGACGACGCATGACCGACGAACGCTCCTACGGCCGACGGCTCTGTTGCCCCATTGCTACTGGTTCGTAGGAGCGCTCTTCAAATATTTCCGATGGCAGGTTTCAAATACTCAAATAGATGAACATTACATTGACATAAAGCTGAGGCTAACCACCATGCACGTACGAGAATTCAAGGGTGACCCAGTTGCCCAGTGCGAGGGGCAGATCACCGAATACGCCAGAGAAAATAGGGGTCGAGATGCTTGCCAGGCACTCTGGCAGGCGGTAATCGCGCGAGCGGTGACGGATTTAATGTACATGGATCGCTGCGCGGAGCGGAATGACCTCAAGCAGCATGAGCTCCAGAAGCTACACCGCATCCGGGAGAACCCGCCGACTGATTTCATCCAGAGCAACTGGTTCGAGGAGATCTGCAACTATCTCCAGATTGACGCCGAGTACATCCGCGAGCGAATCCGCTCAGGCCGGGGTAGCGACGCACAGGATGCACGAGTTCGCCAGCTGCTCCGGGAACACTCGCCAGTAATGACGGCCCACGGAACAGGATCTGCAGCATGAAGCGCATTCTGCTGACCGGTGCGACCGGATACATTGTCCGTCAAACTGCCATTTTTGAGCCAGTCGGGTTGATGGGGCTTGCCTATTGGTACGCCATCTATCCATTGCACGCGCTCATGTTCTCAGGGATGATCAAACGGATCGCTGTGAAGGCTGTTGCCAGCAAACGAATTGAAACCACCCTGACGCCAGGCAATTACCGCCAACCGCTTACGTGAGCACCATGCCGCTCCTAGACCAACCTGAAGTATTGCTCACCACGGCAGCCGTCACGCTAATTGCCATGCTGTTGCTGTGGCTCACAAGTCTTACGCGACGCGACGCGAGTATTGTCGATCCTTACTGGGGCCCGGGTTTTGTTCTTGTAACGGTTACCGCGCTATTGATCGGAGCCGCCTTCGAGCCACGTGGCACCCTGATGACAATCATGGTCGGAGTGTGGGGCCTGCGCCTCGGCCTACATCTTTTAGTCCGAAATTTTCACGAGGGGGAAGACCGACGCTACCGGTCCATGCGTGACCATTGGGGATCATCCTTTTGGTGGGTCAGCCTATTTACCGTGTTCCTGCTCCAGGGCAGTTTGATGTGGATCATTTCGCTCCCCATTCAAGCTGTGGTGACGGGGACTGGACCGGAGGGATGGACTCTGGTTGACGTTCTAGGCATCTTGGTGTTCATCACCGGTTTTCTATTTGAAGCCGTAGGCGACTGGCAGCTACAACGATTCAAGGCTGA
>JAYYTT010000080.1:0-5831 GCA_036344375.1 Acidobacteriota bacterium
GTCTGCCCGAGGGTCCTTACGGGAAAATCGGTCTGGGCATGACAGCTGCAGACTCAGATCGAGTCTACGCATTGATCGAGCTATCGAGCAACGGTCTGATAGCACCAGTCGACCCTGGGCACGGGACTCTCTACCGTTCGAACGACGGCGGTGACAGCTGGCGGATGGTAAGTGCCAACCACGACCTAATGCAACGACCTCTCTACTACACCCGCCTCGCCGTCGCGCCAGATGATCCTGACGAGTTGCATACAATGTCGACGCGCCACTCCCACAGTATCGATGGCGGCAGCACTTGGTCTGGCGGTGGCGCTGGTGGCGATAACCACGATATGTGGATCGACCCGATCATTCCCAACCGTCTCGTTGTCGGCAACGATGGCGGCGTATCGATCTCTACGACGCGCGGCGAATCATGGGCACGACCGCGCATGCCAATCGCCCAGGTCTACCACGTCTTCGTCGACGACAAGATTCCCTACAATGTCATGGGTAACCGCCAAGATGGGCCCAGTACCTTCGGACCCTCCAACAGTCTCACTGGAGGCAACATTCCGATCGGCGAGTGGCACTCGGTGGGAGGTTGCGAATCAGGTTTCGCGGTGCCAGCCGGTGACCACACCATATGGTCAGGCTGTTACGACGGAATCCTCGACGTTTACGACACTCGCACCGGCCATTCGCGCAACGTAAGCCCTTGGCCCGACAACCCAGAAGGCTGGTCCGCTGGCCAGGTACGCTACCGCTTCCAATGGACGTTTCCAGTCCACGTATCGCCACACGATCCAAACAAAGTATTTGTTGGCAGCCAAGTGGTTCACAAAACCACTAATCAGGGCCTCACCTGGGAAGTTATAAGCCCAGACCTGTCGACTGGCGACCCATCGCTGGTACTCAAGACCGGAGGCCTAACCTTTGACGATACCAGTCCGACTTACGCCGCAGTCTTATTCGCTATAGCCGAATCTCCAATGCAAGAAGATCTTATCTGGGCGGGGACCAATGATGGCATGGTCCAAGTAACACGCGACGGCGGTAGTAACTGGACAAATGTCTCCGCAAATATGCCGGATTTGCCACCATTGAGTACCGTCTCGAACATAGAACCGTCAAACCATGCAGCCGGCACCGCGTATGTGGCAATCGACACCCACCAGATCGGTATTTTCGAACCCTTCCTATACAAGACAACGGACTTCGGATCGAGTTGGACGCGCATCGATGGCCATTCCGGGACACCTGCAATGGGAGTCGGACTGGACTACAAGGCGACGGTGAACCCGGGAGGAATTCCCGCTGGACCATTAGCCTACACTCACGTGATCCGAGAAGATCCACGCACACCGGGCTTGTTGTTCGCCGGCACTGCCAACGCTGTGTACGTGAGCTTCAACAGCGGCAACAACTGGGAGCCACTGCAGAGCAACCTGCCCCATGCACCGGTCCACTGGCTAACGATACAGCCTCATTTCAACGACTTGGTAATAGGGACTTACGGGCGTGGCTTTTGGATCATGGATGACATCACCCCACTGCAACAAATGACTGACTTGATCCGCTCCTCAAACATCCACCTCTTTGCGCCACGCGACACCTACCGCTTTCACAGGGTTGGGAGGCCAATGTCGGGCCAAGACCCAGCCGCTGGTCGCAATCCTAACCCCGGAGCATCGATCAGCTACTGGCTAAGTGAAGAGATGGCAGGGACAGCGGACCAGGCTAGCAAGGATGAGTCGGTAGAGTCCCAGGAAATGAAAATTCCTGGAAACACCGGCACACTCAGCGAAGAAATGGCTGCAAGCCGTAGTGGCAGTCGTCGTACTCGGATCACAATTAAGATTCTCAACAGCAGCGGTGAGGTCGTGCGTACGATCCGCAACACGCCGGCTCGTCCCGGTCTCAATCGAGTCTACTGGGACATGCGCTATGAGTCATCGGCGCGGGCGGTGATGCGCACAAAGCCACTCGGACACCCACATGTTCAGCTAAACGCGAACGGGACCCGAAACCCGGGCGACGGTCGCCCGGTGACCCCGATGGCTCCGCCAGGCACTTATACGGTGCAGTTGACCGTCAGCAACGAGGTTCCCCAGGAGCAACCTCTAACCTTGCTAATGGATCCAGCTTCGATGGGTGCCGAGGCTGAGATCAATGAACAACTGCAAATGATGCTCGAACTGCGCGACAATCAAAACGACATCGCCGGCATGCTCAACGAAGCCGAACTGGTGCGCTCGCAGCTTTACGAGCTGCGGGTCCTCCTACGTGATCACAACGATTTCAGCGAGATCAATAACCAGATCACTGTGTTAGACGAAAAAATCATCGACCTCGAAATGAACCTTACTGATCTACGCTTGGTTGGCGGCCAAGACACTCTGCGTTACCCGCGCCAGCTGTACGCCAAAGTCGCCAGCCTGTCAGGTTATATCTCTGGGCACGACTTCGCCCCCGCCGAGGCACACCGCACCGTACACGAGATGTACAAGGAAAACATTGGCACCCACATGGCACAAATGAGGGAGATCCGTGAGGGTGACCTGGCAGCCTTCAACCGCATGCTACAGGCAAAGGGGATCGGTACAGTGGTCACTGGCACGGAGGGTAGGAACTAAGGGTGGAATACAGCGAGGGCATCGTGCAACTAGACGATGGCAGCCCGGCCGCAACACCCGATGAACTGTTTCGCCGTCTCGATGAGCTCGAGATCGCTTACGAGACAGTCCACCATGCCCCTGTGTTTACGGTCGAAGAAGCCAAGGTACTGCGCGGCGAGCTCAGTGGTGCCCACACAAAAAATCTCTTCCTGCGCAACAAGAAGGGTGCTATGTGGCTAGTGGTTTGTTTGGAGGATCGGCTCATTGATCTCAAAGCGCTTGCCCGACATCTTGGTGCCGGACGGTTTTCGTTCAGCAGTGCCGATCGTTTGGCTCGCCATCTCGGCGTAATTCCTGGAGCGGTGACACCATTTGCTGTGATCAACGATAAGCAACGGGCTGTTCAGGTGGTAATCGATCTAGGCATGCTGGACTGCGACCAGGTCAGCTTCCATCCGTTGGACAACACCATGACCTCAACAATCAAAGCCGCTGATCTATTGAAATTTCTGCGTGCCGAGAACCATGCGCCGGAGATCACTGACCTTGGCACCTTCGAGCACGACGTATAACACTAACTTGACACTTCGTACTGATAGTGGGCCCTACCCTGTTGATCAATGATTTCAAAGATGAGCCCCCCAGTATGCTGGGTTACACGCACATACGAGTGGTTCGACAGGTAGGCAACAGTTCCTGGACCACGGCGAACTGGTCCAACATCTGAACCAGCCCCGGTAATTACCAGGAGCGAATTACCAGAGAACCCTTCAATCGCAGAAAGCTCGATAATTTGGGTGTTGTGATCGTGGCCAGCGAGGACAGCGTCGACTTCGTATTCTGCCGCCAACTTAAGGAATTCGGCAGCATACTGATCGTACGGAAATGAACCAACATCTTGCTTACGCCCTGACACAAGCGAGGTTGCCAGCGGCGGTGCTGCAGCGATGGCCAGCGCCGCCGGATAAACCACGACTCCTAAGAAGATGCCGAGAGGCAGAGTGGCGGCAAGCGCTTTTTGCCAAACCTGAGGAAACTGTGGCCAACCCTGGCCAAAAATCCAATTTCCAAAAGACATCCTGCCGTGCTTGCCATAAGTAACAGGCGGGTGGTGTGCCGCAATCATCAGCCAAGCATCGTCGGGAGCTGCCAAAAGCACCCGCTCGAGTCTCTGCCAGTATGACGCCGCGAGATCCTTGTAACCCTGCGCATACAAATCAAGGATCAGTTCGCTATCAACGGCGATTACAAAGAGCCCGGGATCAAAACCCGGAATGAGCATCGGCGCCATAAATTCAACGCGAGCGGCAGGATCACCTTCGAGATGGTCGAACAGCTCGGCTGCAGACTCAAACTGAGTGGCGTCGCCCGGCAGGTGAGTCCAAGCATCGGCACCATCGATTGCAAGCTCTTCTAGAAAGTACCAGCGGGAAATGTCACCCCGGTTGTTCCGAATCGCCAAGGCATCATCATTGTAATCGTGATTCCCTGGGATCAGCATCAAGGGCACTTGGTGACCTTTGTTTTGGATACGGGCAAATTGGGTGCCGATGGCACGCAGCGTGGCTATCTCAGCTTCTGCTCCAGGGACTTCCAAATCGTGCGGTAAGCCCTTTTCGTAGAGGTTGTCCCCAAGCCCGAGAATGACAGGAGAAGAATGCGGCGTCTGCGCTGTCGCCTCCGTCACATCATGGCGGATAGCATCGATCAAGTTTTCCAGTGGCGCTGACGGCCGGCCGAGATCGCCTATCAAAAAAACAGTTGATATGACGTCTCCTTTGGATACTTCCAAGCTAAAGGCTGGTTCCTGGACATAAACACGCGAGCACGCCGCTAGGGAGATAACGGAGCTAACGAAAACAGCAATGCACCAACACTTTTCAGAGGTTGTCATTCATCTCGCGCAGGTAGCGGTAGCTCAAATGCACTCCGTACGCTGAGCGGCTCGCCATTTTCAAGCCCAGCAGCCCGTCAGCAATGCCACCTTGAAGAATGAGTTCCTTGAACCAGCGCCAAGCCGGTCGAAGCCACAAGTTAGTAAAACTCACCCGCTTGCCCTGCTCGGCAAGATCCTGCGCTGCCAAGCGCGCGTAGGTTCGAATCCGTTGGTGATGATCATCAGCAGACCGAAAGCTTGAGTGTAGGATCTCGGTCCGCAAGCGCTCGACTACACCCTTAACCTTCAACGATTCGTGAACAAAGCGATCTTCGAAGTAAGCGTTGCCAACCCTCACCAGGCTCATTTTCCAATCGGGTTGGAAAGCGCGGCGCAGTTTCTTGCCCTCATACACCGTCCGCCGCCGCATTTGGAAACCGTCAGCACTGCATTCTGGAAAACCCAGTGACTCCAATTCCAGCCAAAGTCCCGGCTCAATAACCTCGTCGGCATCGATCATCAAAACCCATGGCGACGTAACAAGTGACAGGAGATAGCGTCGCGCTGACACGAAACCTTCCCACGGACGAACAACAACCTCTGCCCCAGCTTTCTGTGCAAGTTCTCGGGTTGCATCATCGCTCTCGGCATCCAACACGATAATGCGGTGTACGTGATCACGCACCTCCCCCAACGAGACCGAAACACGGTCTTCCTCATTACGCGTCAACATGCATAGCGTAATTGCGTTTCTTGTTGCGAGTTCGGACACGTTTCCAGCTTACCTTAACGTCCTACATAACGAAGCGACCACGCACCCCGCACAGAATGTCATGAGCGCACGTATTTGCGCTCCCATCAGCACCACGAATTCTTGAGCTCTCGATAACATGGGTTAGAAAACAGTCGAAGACCCGCTAAACTCTCGCTCCTACTACGTTCACCGGCACAGGCCGAAAACGAGGGAACAACATAATGCGATCTGCCCCTTTGACCATCTTGCTCATCCCGTTGTTAGTCATCACGCTGTCCGCTTGCTCTGAAACGGAAATCCAGGAGATCCACACAGGTGACACGGACGCGGCTCCGGCGCTGGAATACTTGAACAATCCTGGGCGCACTGACACCAATCCTTACAGCAACATGGTGGTTCATGGCGACACCGTTTACCTAGCTGGCGCGATCGGGCGGGATCCAGAAACTGGGGAAGTTCCCGAAGATGTCGAGGAAGAAATCCGGATCGTTCTCGATAGCATGAAGGGTCGACTCGAGCGCGTCGGGATGAGTATGAATGATCTAGTTACCGTGCAGGTATTCTGCCCTGACCTAACCCTCTATGACACATTCAATAACATCTA
>JAYYTT010000081.1:0-2664 GCA_036344375.1 Acidobacteriota bacterium
CGAATCAATCAGCTGCGCAACAACACCTGGGACACGCTCGAGTACCGAGCCATAGAGATCACCATCGCAAAGCGGATGAGCAACAACTGGCAGTTCATGGCCGGTATCAACCGCCAGTGGCAGCATCTCGATGGCACCTGGAATCCCACCGATCCGGCGGGCTATATCCAGCCAGACGCGTATGCCAACTCAAAGTGCATCTGGATGCCGCGTGGCCGGCGTGATGACAACAGCTACGGTGGTGGTTCTACCTCGACCTACTGCCCGACCTGGAGAAATTACTCCCTGCGGTTTGGCGGCACGTATTATGGGCCGTGGGGTGTCGTTGCCACTGGTAGCTTCAGCATCCAGGCTGGTCCCTGGTCGGGCAACATCATGACAAGGCTCGATGAGGCAGATCCGGTCTTTGGACCCTCGACGGTCGTATCGTCCACTGGCAACTCGGAGTCGAACCCGCTGGCCACCACCGTCCGGTTTAAGTACCCAACGCGCGACGAGGGTCAGGTCAAAGCTGCGGATGCCATGTTCCTCAACGTCAAACTCGGAAAAGAGTTTGAACTCGGTAGTCCTTCACGCCGCGTTGAGATAGCTGCAGAAATGTTTAACCCCTTCAACTGGGGTGATTTCCAGCAGTACAACTACAGGGGTGCCAACCAAGAGTGGAACCCGAACTTCCTAGAGGGACGTAGCCGGCAGTCAGCTGCGGCTGTACAGCTCACGACTAGGTTCACCTTCTAGCCTGGGCGGTTTTGACAACGCGCGCGCCGTGCCTTGTGTACGGCGCGCGTGTTTTTTATGAGGCATCAATGATGCCGGAACGGTGCGGCTCGCCGAATGTGGGGCTGCCGGGGACACGGAACGACTAGACAATGCCGAATGATCACAGAACCACCCTGCGGTTTCTCCCACTGCGTCGACGGCGTTTTGCCTTAGTGTTGGCACTGCTTGTTGCCACTGGTGGGGTCTTAGCCGAGACGGCATCGGGCGAAGAGCAACGAGGCCAACGGCGTGGGCAGCGCGGGATGAATGCGGCGCAGCACAATGCTCGCGGCGTTGAGCTGATTGGCGAAGACAAGTTTGAAGAAGCGTTAGAGTCCTTTCAAAACGCCCTCGAACTCGACCCGAAGCTGACCCAAGCGCATTTCAATAAGGGGCTTGTCCATTGGAACTTAGCGCAACTTGACGATGCGATCTCGTCGTACGGGGAGGCCGTGCAGCTAGATCCTGAGTACGCCGAAGCGCACTTTAGGCTTGGCCAGGCATTATTCGGGAAACGGCGGATAGAGGAGTGTATAGCGGCGCTGCAACGTGCGGTGGAAGTTGACCCCCTTCATGCCGAGGCATACTTGGCACTGGGCAACGTTTTGGCTACGGAGGGCCGGGTCCAGGAATCCGTTGCCGCTCTGCAAAAATCGGTGCAAGCCAACCCTGAGGACGCTGGGCCGCACTATGCCCTTGGAAATATCTGGGGGCAGCTGGGTGATGTCGATGAGGCGATCAAGGCGTATGGGGAGGTCGTTCGACTAACACCAGATAACGCTGATGCTCACTTCAGGCTCGCGGTCTCCCTGTATGGCGGGGAGGAGTATGCCGATGCCTGGAAGCACGTCCACCAAGCTCAGGACTTGGAGTTTTCTGTCCCAGAGCCGTTTCTGGATGCGCTACGCCAGGAAATGCGGGAACCGAAGCGCAAGTAGGACACAACTTAGGGAACGTTGGGCCTGCAGGCGTTGCGGCTAGTGAGTGTTACCGACACATTGACCAATCACGCCAACGCCTTGCCAGATTAGTCTCTTTTCAGCGTCGGATTTAGGACTATCGCTTTCCTGACGATCTCGAACGCTCTGTACAAGTACTGGGGCCAGCCTCCACGTCCGACACCCCCATAGATTTCCCGTGTGCCCGGACCTAGATTGATGAATGCAATTTGCATCTCACCCAGGGCGCTAGCCTCACCCGTGATAACGGCCGCAGATCGTAAAATTCCACCATAGGTGTTGTAGGTCCATATCTCCAGTTCAGCAGAAAAGTCGGTAGCGAAGTCGGTCGTGGCGCTGTCCGGAGGACCTAGAACAATCCAGACGCGGCCGCGATCCGACCTCCAGCCACGCGGAAATTCCGAGAAACGCCGGTTGGTGTGAGCGACCCGCGTGTAGAAACCTTCTCTGAACGGATGTTGGGAGTCGCGGAGGTCGTCATCTCGTCGGTCCCAGAACCACTGGATGAATTCAAGGCGCTCTTCGTTGGTTTCGAACTCTTTCCATTCTTTCAGCTCTTCGGAAAGGAACAGGTAGCTAACTGGGCCATTGCCCCATTCCTCTACGTCACCCTCAAAAAAGGCCGTCGCCTCCGCCGGGTCCTTGGGTAATTGCCTGCCCAAGGGGGTGCCTGTCGAAAGTGCTGCCGCCCATGGGCCGGCGGACAGTACGATGGCTACGATAGTTAGGGCAATGAGCCGAAAAGTGCCACGTTGCGACATCAAAGCCTCCCATAATCTTGTAAAACCGGCCGGTACCACAGGCTCAAACTAGCATAAGCGTTGCGTTGAATTAACAGTGGACTGGTTGTCGACGGCAGAGCCGTGCAGACATTGACGGTCTCGGCGGTAGCGTGCTTAGGCTACCGGACATTGTTCCGGTCACTGCGGCCAACGCCCGGCGTCTG
>JAYYTT010000082.1:0-5661 GCA_036344375.1 Acidobacteriota bacterium
TATTCTCGATTTCTACTTACAGCAGGGAACTCTGACGAGTTGTTGGCCAACTATCAGCTAGTTCGTTGGCTAGCCTCGCAGAACCAACTGCTCGTAAAGTCAATTCGGACCCAAATTACTGAACAACAGGAAGCAGTTCGGGCTGCTAATGAGACCACAGTTCAGCTGACCACGATGCGTGCTGAAGAAACGCTGGCTCTCCAGGATTTGATAGCCCAGCAGGAGCTTCGGCAGGAGCTTATCAAGCAAATTGATACCGAAGCGTTGGTTGGTCGCCGATCTCTCGAAGAGCAAGCAGAAAGCGCTGCAGTACTTGAGGAGTTGCTTGGGACCGTCTTGTCGAAGCCTGTAATCGCACCGCTTGCTGGTGAACAGCCCGCTTTTACTGCCTTGCTCGGTGATCTTTCGTGGCCGACAGATGGTCAAATCACCGAGAAATTCGGGCGTAAGCAGCACGCGGTGTACAACACTTACACCTTGGTCAAGGGGATCAAGATCGCTGCCGGTGTCGGCGCCCCCGTGCACACCGTTTACCGTGGCCGCATTGTATTTGCTGATTGGTTTCAGAACTACGGTTTAATGGTGGTTGTTAGTCATGGTGATGACTTCTACACCATTTATGGTCACCTCGACACCATACTGGTGCGGATGAACGAGTGGGTCGATGACAGGCATCAAATTGGCACAGTTGGCCAGACAGGATCGCTAATTGGGCCCAGTCTCCACTTTGAGATCCGTGATGGGACGGAGGCTGTTAACCCAGAGCTATGGTTGAGGGAACAGTAGCTGTTCTTTGAGCAGTTACTTCGGCTTTTTATTCGGCAATAGTGTGTTAATGCAGAAAAACTAGGCAACTAAGGTATTTTGGCTCCAAGAGAGACTGATCCAAGGCCGACGAAACTCGCGAAAATCCTTATCCAGGAGTTAAGCGAGCATGGCCCTATGACGTTCCGGGACTTTATGGAACGGGCACTCTACGATCCCGTCGAGGGCTATTACAGGAGTTCTCAAACCGTTTGGAAAGAGCGCCCTGACTATGTTACAGCGCCGCAAGTTGACTCCGGGTTTGGTGCGGCTGTGGCCAGGTTAATGCAGGAATGTGACGTTGCCCTCGGCTGTCCGACCAGGTTTGATTTAGTAGATTTCGGTGGCGGCGATGGCACGCTGCTCGTAGACATTTGCACTGCCTTACAGGATGAGGCCCCGAATTTGTACGCACGTTTACGTGGATGTTGTGTGGAGCGTGGAGCGGGCGCCCGTCACCAGCAACAACAACGGCTCGCGGCGCACGCTGATCATTTCACTTGGTTGCCAAATATCGATGACATGCCAAGGGATTCCTTGCGCGGCTTAGTAGTCAGCAATGAGCTTCTCGATGCATTTTCGGTGCATAGGGTTGTTTGCCGTAACGACTCGTTGTGTGAAGTCTATGTTGACGTTGATGACGGCATGTTGGTCGAGCGTGAGGGCCCGCCCTCAACGGAAGAGCTTGCCAGCTACATCGCGGCCAACGAGATCAAGCTGGTTGAAGGCCAGACGGCCGAGATTTGTTTGGAGGTAGCTACCTGGGTCGACATGGTTTCCCGGGTGCTGCTAGAGGGATTCGTTTTGACCGTTGATTATGGTGCTGAGACCTCGGCACTATACGATCCTGAGCGTGTACGGGAATCCCTCGTCTGTCAGCATCGGTACCAATTGAACTCAGATCCCCTTACGAGGGTTGGGGGGCAGGACATCACAGCGCATGTCGATTTTGGCAACCTGCGACGCTGTGGAAAGTTGGCCAACTTCGGTGTGATTGGGGATGTTAGCTTGGCGGTGTTCCTTGTTGGGTTTGGAGCGGTAGAAGATTTGTCCCGGGATCCCTTAGGGGCTCATGACTTGCGTCGCTACTTAGGACTTCGCCACCTTCTGTTCACCGAGATTGGTGACGCACATCGCGTCATTCTTCAGTGTAAAGGAGTGAGCCCGATTCCCTTTAGCCTTGACCGGCTAGGATAAGACTCTCCGTCACGAGATCTAGCCACGCCCTTTTTTTATAGTTATTTAGGGCTATATCTGTGCCTAATAGGTCTTCCACTTTTCCAGGAACCTTGTCTTTTTCCTTGACTTTGAACCCGTCGGGGTGCCGCTCACAGCGGGGGCCACCAGTAGGCAAATCGGTTTCCTGCAGGTTCGAGCCCCCCATGCAAATCCGACCGCGTGCGTATATGTAACGTTCTCGTTCCCGGCTATGGCCTATTTTTATAAAAACCTAATTCAGCCACCCCATCTTGTTGATCACGCGGCAAATAAGCAAACCAATCCATATCCCCGTGACCATCCAGCCTAGATGTCTTTTCAAAACGGGTTAATCTCAAAACCGAGAATCCAAGCTATAACCAAGGTCAACACAAACCCGGCAACTATCGACAGAATCAATCTTTTTGTCACGAGCGTTTCCTTTCCGTCCCGGAGTTTAGCTAACCGTCTTGGCAACTGTCCCGGTGTGGCTAGGACAATAATTGGTGCGGAGAACTATCCGGTTCATGTCAGTGTGCCGCTATAACTTTCAGCGGAGCCTGCTAGGCTTGCTCCCATTCCACTTGCGATGTCGATGGAGACAGTCATGAAAATAAGATTCAAGCTATTCGCAACTGCTCTGCTGCCGTTCGTTTTATTCGCTGCCTGTTCGCTGGTTCCTCAACCAGAGGGGGATGGGACAGTCTCCTCTACTGCCCGAGAGCTAGGAAGCGTTGGGCAGATTGCTGTTGGATCGAGTGGTGCCGTTGCGAGCGTTGACGGTTTCGCTACTCAGGTTGGTATTGAAGTCTTGAAGGATGGGGGGAATGCTATGGACGCGGCCATTGCAGTTGGCTTCGCTCTGGCAGTGACTCACCCCGCGGCCGGCAATATCGGGGGTGGTGGGTTCATGACGATCTATGTTTCCGATGAAGATCGTTACACGACGTTTGATTTTCGGGAGAAGGCACCCCTGGTTGCCACCGCTGATTTGTACTTGCTGGAGGATGGGACTGAAGACCGTAGGGGAGGGCACGTGGGATGGACGGCGATTGGAGTGCCGGGCACTGTAGCTGGTTTTGCGAAAGTCCATGAGGAGCTAGGTTCTTTACCATGGCAGCGTCTGGTACGTCCTGCTATACAGCTCGCCCGTGATGGCATCGTCTTGGGCCCCTACCTAGCTCGATCATTGGAAGGTGCGGCACGTAGTTTTGAACCGTATCCGGCGTCCCAAAAAGCTTTTATGCGAGCCAACGGGACTCCGTACGCAGCAGGAGAAAAATTGATCCAGCCAGACTTGGCGTGGTCGCTGGAACAGATTGCGGATCAGGGGGCCCCAGCTTTTTACGAAGGGGAAATTGCAGATCGCCTGGTTGCGGCAATGGTGGAGAACGGTGGATTAATTACGCTTGAAGACCTGGCTGTTTATGAAGCGAAAGAGCGCCAGCCAATTCGTGGAACTTACCGAGGATTTGACATCATCTCGATGGGTCCACCGAGCTCCGGTGGTGTGGCGCTCGTCGAGATGCTCAAGATTCTCGAAAACTTTGATTTCGAAGGCTACGAGGCTAATGATACCGAGGTGGCTCACTTAATGATCGAGGCGATGCGCCAGGGTTATCTTGATCGCGCCACGTATCTCGGGGACATGGATTTCGTTGAAGTTCCCATCGATAGGTTGACGTCGAAGGATTACGCTGCCGAGAAGGCTGGCTTGGTCTCCCCTGGCGTAGTCCGCAATAGTGAGGATCTGGGTGAGGCCATTATTACGCACCCGGAATCTCCCGAAACGACCCACTATTCTGTTGTTGACGCGGCTGGCAACGTTGTCTCGACGACGTACACGATCGAGCAAGGTTACGGGTCGAAAGCAATGGCCCCTGGCACTGGGTTTTTACTTAATAACGAAATGGGCGATTTCAACACCTGGCCTGGAGTGACACGGGGAAGCAGTATTGGCACGGAGCCGAATCTCATTGCACCTGGGAAGCGTATGTTGTCATCGATGACACCGACCCTTGTTGCCCGCAATGGGGAGCCCATAATGGCTATCGGGAGCCCCGGTGGAAAAACAATAATCAACACGGTGTTACGTATTGTGGTGAATGTCATTGACTTTGAAATGGGCCTTGAAGATGCGATAGCGGCACCGCGCTTTCACCACCAGTGGCTACCCGACCGAACCAGTTTCGAGCGAAATTTTCCTCAGCAGTCTTTTGATGCGCTGATCAAGATGGGCCACGTGTTGTCCGATCGGCGGGGCATCCAGGGTGACGCACACTCGGTGTTCATATTCTCAGATGGGGCACGGATGGCTGTTGCAGACCCACGGCGCAATGGGGCGGCAGCGGCTTATTGATAGCATTTACATACAAAAAGCGGTCGCCATGTTGTTACAATGACGACCGCGTCGCGCTTTTCAACCGAAACATACAAAGAAAAGCGGGCCGGTCGGCGCAGCCCTCAACCGACGGCGGGAGGCAGCCATCGGCCCCGGCCGGCCCGCTAAAT
Organism: Acidobacteriota bacterium; assembly: GCA_036344375.1. Lineage (GTDB taxonomy): Bacteria > Acidobacteriota > UBA890 > UBA890 > UBA890 > UBA890. Next base: position 4,513 of record JAYYTT010000082.1, read on the forward strand.
CTCTTTGTTACACCCGCCAGCGGCGCGACGAGCATGACCGCTGCCCACCCCAATGCGGCCCGCTCGCCGCGCTCGCTGGCGAGGCTTCTCACCTGTACAGGAAATACCACCGGTTGCTGTGATCATGAGCACCCGGACGTTGCTCCGCAATTCATGCACTTGTAGCAGACACCGCTACGCACCATTAATGACCCGCAGCCTTGGCATAGGGGTGCATCAGGTTGCGGCGCGAAGGTAATCGGATCACCAGCACCGATGTCCTTCGACCGCGGTGCGGTTTCCACGTCTCCTATTTTGTTGTCAGCGGCGTCTGTGGCCTCTTTCGATTCTATTCCTTCAAGAATCTCGAGGTCTTCTTCCGTTTGCATACCAATCTCGGTGCGTTCCTCGATGGTCAGAAACCGCAAGGCCAACCAACGGAAGACGTAATCTGTAATCGACTTGGCATAGGGGAGTTCTTGATTGCCTGTCCATCCGGATGGTTCGTACCGTGCATGACTGAGCTTGCCGACGAGAAACTTTAGCGGCACTTGATACTGCAGCGCGAACGAAGTCATACAAGCGAAAGAATCCATCAAGCCAGAAATTGTTGACCCCTGTTTGGCCATGGTTATGAAGATCTCGCCAGGTGTGCCATCCTCGAACAGACCTACGGTGATATACCCTTTGTGGCCACCGATGCTGAACTTGTGGGTAAGTGACTGTCGCTCATCGGAAAGCTTGCGGCGAACCGGTTGGTCGGTGAAATCGGCGACTAGCGCTGCCCCAGCCTGAGCCCCAGCGCTCGCCGCACTTGCTTGGCCCGAGGCACTCCCGGCAGTAGCCAGTGGTTGGGTGCGCTTGCTGCCGTCGCGGTAAACGGCTACAGCTTTGGTTCCTAGACGCCATGCTTCCATGTACGCCTCGCTGATCTCGTCCTTAGTTGCCGTTTCTGGCACGTTGATCGTCTTCGAGATAGCTCCGGAAATGAAAGGTTGCGCCGCTGCAACCATTTTCAGGTGACCCATGTAATGCACAGCACGCTCTCCGCCGAGGGCACGAAAAGCACAGTCGAAAACCGGCAGGTGTTCTTCTTCCAGGTGAGGTGCCCCCTCGATGGTGCTGTGTTCATCGACATAGGCAACCATTTCATTGACCTGACCATCGTTA
>JAYYTT010000083.1:0-6548 GCA_036344375.1 Acidobacteriota bacterium
CTCCAATGTCGCCTTGCAGGTCCGCGTTGAAACCAAACCGAACAATCCTTCGTTGATCCCAATTGTCGGTGTAGGTGGGCCCGAGGCTGACGTAAACGTAGACGCTGCCTTCGAGGAGTTGATCGCAGCACCTGGGCGAGCCTGGGTGGAGAACGCTAACTACTATCGCGACTTTCTCGGCCGAAGGACGATGAGCCTGCAGGTACCTGGAAATGGGTTCCAGAAGACCTTCGAGTGGGCAAAGATCGGCATCGAATCGTTACGAACAAAGTTGCCGAACGTCGGCGACGGGATGATCTCAGGTTTTGGAACCCTGGAGCCAACGGACGCTTGGGTAGCAACACCAAACGCCTTTGGTACTGGGACTCTATGGGCTGCGATGGCAGCTGACGCCTACGGAGATCAGCCACCTGCCACCGAGACTTTACGTCTTGCAGCCCGGTACCAAGGCATAGATGGTCGGATACCAACCTCGACTGACGCAACTCATCAGGTTATAGCCAATCGGATAGCGGATACTGCCCTGTTTTTGATCGCCCTGGAGAATCATGTACGTACCTGGGGTGACGAGAACCTCCTGGAAGAGCTCTGGCCAGCCGCACAACATGCAGTCACATTCCTTTACGGAATCGATTCTGAAAAAGATGGACTCATAAACAGCATCAGCGAACTCGACCGCTGGAGCAGTGACAACGTGGTCCAAACGACGATCCATCTCGCCGGCCTCTGGGGCGCCGCCCTCGACGCAACGGCAAGCCTGGCCGAGTTTCTGGGGGAAAGTGACAGTGCTACCCGTGCTCGTGAAGCTTCGGCTCGTGTTCGGGTGATCCTTAATGATGAATTCTGGAACCCTGCCGAGCGGCGGTTTAGTTTTGCTAAGAGGGTTGATGGATCTTTCGTTGGGGAGCGGACCTTGTTATCCGCGGTTCCAATGATTTTCGGACTGCTCGACCCCGGCTTTGCTATCCCAGAACTTGACTCGTTTTCTAGCTCCGAGTTTTCGCGCGACTGGGGTGTTGGTTTGTTGCCTCACGCACCACCCGCCGAGGTATCCGGCGATGAGGCCGCTCTCATTCCGAAACCAATATCTTCAGGCCTGCCGACAGTTGCCACTGGGCTGGTCAGTCCAGTGTTCACTGGCTGGGCCGCTCTTGCTGAATATGGGAACCATCGCCCGGATTCAGGCTTTGCACATGCGTATACCAATCTGCTTCTGCTTGAGCAGGCTAACCCCGGATACGCAAGCGCAGCGTTCGATGAGAATATATTGGTGTCGCAGAGCAGCGTTACCCACGCCGCCGCTTCACAGGCGATGACCGTCTTGCCGGTAATCTGGGGGATGCTCGGTATACGTCCCGATGCCCTGAACAACTCAGTGAGCATTAACCCTCACCTCCCAGCCAACTGGAGCAGGGTAAATGTTGACCGAGTCCGGGTCGGCGATAGGGAATTCCGTCTACAAGTGCGGAAGACAGCGGATCGGGTTCAATTTCAAGTTGACCGATGGCGAGGCAACCGAAACATAGAATTACGGTTGAGCACTCACGTCCCGATTGACGTTGACATTTCCCTCGACGCTAACGTTATTGGAGCCGACCTCATCGAAGAACCCATCATCGAGCAACACCCACCCGACCGGCTAGCAACTGTGGTTATCAGGCCCACAGCCGACCTCTCGACAGTCACGTTTGTCCACGGACCCTATCCGCGTCTGATCTCGCCAATTCCCGATCGGCTAACTGAGGCCCGCTCTTACCTTCAGCAGGGAGCACCATCTAGTCGTCTCCGAGTAATCCGCACTCGATACCTCGGTGGTGTAATGACACTCCAAATCGAAGGAGTACCCGGGCGGACGTATACGCTTCGGATAGCTACCCCATGGAGGGTAAGCCAGGTAACCGGCCTACCGGACGTATACCCCACTCAACCAGACGCAGGTATTGCCACCATCGACGTCACGATCCCCGGCAGTGGCCCTCGTTATCGCCTGGTGAACCTAGAGGTAACTTTCGAACAGTGACGCTCCTCAACCGAGCTCACAAACGTCATCTGCACAACAACAACACGCGCGGCGCGGGTCGCCTCAGGGACTGTCAACAGTGATACGCGGCCGGCCGTTCAACAGCGACAAAAGCCCGGCGCAAGTGATTGTCACTAGAGCCCCAAGCAGTGTGTACCATGTCCAGGCGATAGTCCCCTGAATGTGGACAAGCACGAGCACACCGATACCGACAAGCATGGCAATTGATGCCTGGTGTCCACCCAAGCGCCAGCCGGCCTGCCCAACGAGAAAGATTCCAAGAACTGCGCCGAATGTAATCGACGTGATCGTCAGACCCGCCTCCAGCACTGAACCCCAAGCTTGGGCCACGAAGGCAACTAGAGCGAGGCCAAACGCCCATACGACCGTGAAGCGATGAGACATCGCTAACTCGTCTTGCATCCCTTGCTCGGTAGCATTGTCGCGGGTCTCATCTGGCAGTTTAGTTGCCGCTGAACGACGCCATAGGTCGATCGTACTTGCTGAGGCCAACGAGTTGAGCGATGACGAAAGCGTTGACATAGCCGCAGCAAAGACGGCAGCGATCACCAAACCACCGAGCCCCATCGGTAGTTCTTCGGCAATGAAACGTGGGAATACGCTGTCGGTGCTGGCAAACGGAACGGCTGGCGGTGCAGTCTGATAAAACGCATACAACAAGGAACCAATCGTTAAGAATAAAAGGACTTGAGCGAAAACCAGGATGCCGCTAGCTATGACAGCCTGTTTCGCACGCTTCGGAGAGCCAGTTGCCAACAGGCGCTGTACGAACATCTGGTCGGTTCCGTGGGTCGCGGCTGTTAGCACAGCGCCACCAATGATCCCGCCAAGGAACGTATATGGCACAGCAAAAAACTCGACGCTGAAATCGAAGTTGGCATCTAGCCACTGGAGCTTGCCAGCTTCAACAAGTCCAGCAGTCACATTCATCCAGCCCCCGGGAATACGCTGCAACAGAATCCACCCCGCCAGAGCAGCCCCACCCACGTAAATAATCTGCTGCACGAAGTCGTTCCAGATCACAGCACGCAGACCTCCACGCACCGTGTAGTAGAGCGTAACCCCGATAATCAGGCCAATCGAAACCGGCAGCCGCGCAACCACTGGTATACCCAGAGGCAACAATTCGACAAGCACCAGTGCGGTGGCAAACAAACGTACTCCATCTGCCATCACCCGGTTGACAACGAACACGAGGGACGCTGTCGTCTGGGCGCTGCTACCAAAACGCAAGGCGAGCAATTGGTAGGCAGTACTAAAGCGACCGTTGAAATAGGTTTGCACGAGAACCATTGCAACGAAGAAACGTCCTACTACGTAACCCAGAGCAACCTGCAAGAAAGTCAGGTTGCCCCCGTAAGCGATCCCCGGAAGACCTATGAAAGTCAGTGTTGAGGTTTCGGTGGCAACTATCGAGAATGCTGCTGCCCACCATGGCATGTTCCGTCCGGCTAACATGTAGTCGTCAAGTGAGTTTTGGGGGCCAGAAAAACGCCGCCCAATCCACAGCGTCAGAACGAAGTAGGCTGCGATAATTAGAGCATTGACAGTGATTGAGGTCACGATGCCCTACCCTCGGCAGACAGTAAAACTAGAAGAAGACCAGCGATGGATAGAAAGTCCCTTTCGACACCACCTCTCACCACTCACCTGAGCCGGTCGACGGCCTCGACAATGGCGCGGTGAAACGCAATCCGCGCTTCCCGGATCTGCACATTTTCGCGCGTCGGGTGCACACGGTTGGTCAGTAAGACCACGAAGAGATCACGGTCCGGGTCAATCCAAATCGATGTACCCGTGAATCCAGTGTGCCCAAAGGCCGCCTCTGAAAACATCGTCCAACTCTGGCTGGGATGGGCCGTATCCCAGCCGACAGCACGACTACTTCCCTCCGGCCTGTTCTGCCTACGCGTCCAGCGGTCAATGGTCGACCGCCGCAGCACCCGGACATGATCATAGGTACCACCATTCAGTAACATCTGGGAAAAGACCGCCAGGTCACTAGCAGTAGAAAACAACCCAGCATGTGATGAAACACCACCCATCGCGGCAGCATTTTCATCGTGAACCTCACCGTGCACCATACGACCGCGCCATGGATCTTGCTCAGTTGGGGGGATCTTTCCAAGCCACTCTTCCGGAGGATTCCAGCGTGTTTGCGTCACCCCCAGCGGCCCAAAAATCTCCCGCATTGCATATGACTGGTAGCTCTCACCGAGTGCACGATCAAGGATCTCCCCGAGCAGAATAATGCCGAGATCCGAATAGACGTAACGTTCTCCAGCGACGGATTCAAGAGAAGTGTCCTTGATACGACCCACAATGTCGACGCGGGTCGAAGGCCCTAATTGTTCCGCGTCATAATCAAGAAAAAAGCGAATGTAGGCGGGCAACCCCGAAACATGTAGAAGCAGATCACCAACGGTGACCGCTTCCTTCCCATCTCCGACGAACTCCGGGATATACGCTTGCACCGGGTAGTCGAGCCGCAGGCGACCTGATTCAACTGCCTTCATCGCTATCGTCGTCGTTGCAATCACCTTGGTCAACGACGCGAGGTCAAATACCGCATCCGCCGGCATCGCCGTCGCACCAACTTCGTAGCTCATCTTTCCGATTGAACCCAATTCAATCAGAACGTTACGATGCCCAACGGCGTAAGCGGCACCCGGAAACCCGCCTGATTTCACAAATTGTTGTAGAGAATCCCGTGCCAATGACAGATCTTCAGGGGTAAGTGTCTCGTTTGATTCTGATTGCTCGCGGCTGCTGTCCACCCCAGGTACTTGAAGCGAAGTATCTAAAACTGGTTTTTTGATACCAAATCCGAGCGGATAAACACCGGGTACGGTTACCGGCAACTGGCCATTCCACGCAGTCTTTCCCGTAAATGCCGACGCCAGAGCACGCTGCAACGGTTGAGACCATCCATACGCAGCCACCGCTGCACCAGCATCGGGAAACGCACCAACCACGTATGGGCTGCCTAATGCAACTATGATCACTGGTACATCGAGACTTGAGAGCATCTGGCCATAGCGCTGCTGTTTTTGAGGCAGCGTAATTTTTTCCTGATTCGAACGTACCCGGGCACGCACCGCCATCACCACGACGCTGGCACGAGAAGCCTCAGCCATTAAAGCTGCTACTTCCTCTCCGTTGGTACGCCCGTCAATACTCCAGCTAGTTACATCCTCGAGGCTCTCCCGCAATGAAGTTGACAACGTCGTCACATCAACTGGGGTGTCCGTGTCGGAAATACCAACCACCAACACGCGATGCCTATCCCGGGTATCAAGTGGGAAAATTCCTTTCCGATCCCGTAACAACGTGACCGCCGCTACTCCCACCTCCTCAGCACGTAACGCATCTGACGTCGGCGCGAATCGATTAGGCAAGTCAGCCAGCGACGCTTCGGCCAAATTCAGATGGAGACCAAGGCGTGCCTTATACTGGAGAATAAGGCGAACCGCCGCATCAAGACGTTCCTCTGAAAGCTCGCCACTTTTAACGCTACGAACGATCGCATCGCGGACAGCATTAGGAAATGGGGGAAGCAACACCATATCTGCCCCTGCAGCCAATGCTTGTACGGCAGCCTGGCCACTCCACCAATGTCGATTGATGCCACCCATTTCCATTGCGTCAGTTACCACTAAACCCTTGAAATCGAGCTGGTTCCGTAACAAATCAGTAAGTACCGCCTGCGATAACGTCGCCGGTAAATGCTCATCAGCAGTAATGGCCGGCACCGATAGATGCGCTGTCATTATTGACGACACACCCGCTTCGATGGCTGCACGAAACGGAGCCAGTTCGACAGCCTGTAGCCGCTGACTGTCGACACGCAAGACAGGCATGTCAATGTGCGAATCAACACCTGTGTCACCATGCCCGGGAAAATGTTTTGCGGTCGCCATTGCCCCGGAAGCCTGCGCCCCGGAAACAAAGGCGGCGGCGAAGCGGCCGACCTGGCCTGGGTTTTCTCCGAACGCCCGCACATTGATGACCGGGTTTCTAGGATTGCTGTTAACGTCGGCGACCGGCGCAAAGATCCAGTGGATGCCGAGAGCACGGGCATCACGGCCGCTGGCGCGACCCATCCATTCGGCAAACTCGAGGTCACCCGTTGCACCAACTGCCATCGCGGTGGGGTACGGCACCGCCCCACCGACCCGAAATTCGGCACCCCATTCGAAATCAGCAGCCACTAATAGGGGCGGCTGACCTAAGTTAGTGGCTGCTCGCTGGAGGTCCGCAATTAGGGCGGCGGCCTCGTAGGCCTCGGAACGAAATAGAATTACGCCACCGAGTTCAAGTGACTGAACCATTCCTGTAAGACGCTGACGCTGGGCAGCATCGGCGGCGTAATACTCGCCAAAAGCACGAACCATCATCACTTGGCCAGCACGCTGCTCAAGGGTCATTGAAGCAAGGGTTGACTCAACCCATGCGGCTGCGTCCGAAGGCAGCGTCTCGCGGGGATCTAGGGAGGCCACAAGAGAAG
>JAYYTT010000084.1:0-2786 GCA_036344375.1 Acidobacteriota bacterium
ATCATTTCGATAGCGCAGCAGGCTAGGCCAAATGTCATTGGCCAGATGGCAGATTTACGCGCCCAATTGACTACGCCATCCACGGTTGTCGTCAGAATATTTTCTTCGAATTTATGTTCCGCTAGACCCATTCAAGTGCCCCGCGCTTCCAAGCGTATATGTAGCCGAAGATAAGGATCGCGATGAAGATGACCATCTCGATGAATCCGAACAGTGCCAGTTGTCTGAACTGAACTGCCCAGGGAAATAAGAAGATGGTCTCGACGTCGAAGATCAGAAACAACATCGCAACGATATAGAAACGAATTGAAAAGCGCTGGCGCGCATCACGCACTGGCTCCACACCGCATTCATAAGGCTCCAGCTTGCCTTCCAAGTCCCGCCCCGCCGGACGGATAAGGCCACCTGCAACCAAGCCGATGACAGCGAATACGGTAGCGGCCACAGCAAACAGCGCGATCGGAAGGTATGCGCCCATAGTGGAAGTGTGAGAGTGATCTCAGGTGGAGCAAAGGAGGATGCGTGGAACCAAGGATTTTCTACCACAGGCCCTGTGGGCTGTCAATCAACTGCAAACCTTAGTAGTCCTTGTATCTCATTGCATAATAAGAACTTGTGGGCTTTTGAGTTTCTAATTCTCTATATTAGAAAGAAGCTATAATTTGTCAGTTAATGGGGCTGGTTGGCTGCCCCTAGAAGGTGTCGGGCGGACTGGCTCATTCTCTCTTTTGGGTGAGGTGATAAAGTTCGTTTGACTCCTGGATTCTTTCCATCGAAAAGGTGGTGCAATGCAGCGACGCCTAGCCCACAGCGTCGGGCCCGCGATGGTGTGCTCGGTATCCGAAGGTTCAAGCCCGTGAGCCAACCGCTCGATGGTTTGGTTGGGTTCCAGGCAGACTGTTCTGGTCGTGAACTGTTCGTTATGCGTATCAGCAAAAGAATCTTGGGAGATCTACCTCTAAAGGTCCCCAGGAGACGGTGTTCTCTTTTGGGAAAGGGGTTGGTGTAGATCGATCTGTCATGGTGGCGCAGGATGGGAAGGCATCGAAAAATAGACAACCTCCGTTGAAGTTACTCCGTAACTTGCCAGCGGTAGAGAGGGTTTTGGAGTATCCGGAGGTGGTGGCCTGGATTGAAGACGTGGGCTGTACCCGCCAATTTGCGGCCCGTGCAGCTGGCACTTTTCTCGAAGAAATCCGTGCCGCACTGGTTTCCGGAGAGCTGGACGGTGAGACGATGAAAGCTCGTCTCGATAACCTGGCTGCTGGCGTTGCTGCAGTGGCGGGCAAGCTTACCCAGCCTCATCTGCGCCATGTAATCAATGCTACGGGTATTGTGGTGCATACAAACCTTGGTCGATCACCGTGGCCGGCTTCAGCGGCGCAAAGGACTGCTGACCTTGTGCAGCGTTACTTGAACCTTGAATTTGATCTTGAGGATGGAGGACGAGGCCAGCGTGCCCAAGCCGTCGAATCTCTTGTCAACCAGTTACTTCCTGGTACCGAAGTCGTTGTCGTTAACAACAATGCTGCCGCTGTTCTTTTAGTTCTTAATACGTTGGCGGAATGCAAGGAGGTGGTTGTTTCACGCGGCCAGCTGGTGGAGATTGGTGGCTCGTTCCGTATTCCTGAGGTGATGACCAAGAGTCACTCGATACTTCGTGAGGTGGGAACCACGAACCGGACCCGAAGCCGCGATTTCGAAGAAGCGATCGGCCCTCAGACCGGAGCCTTATTGAGCGTGCATCCGAGCAACTACCGGGTCGTGGGTTTTACCGAAGAAGCTGAACTCGAAGAGCTTGTTGCACTTGGGCATGACTACGATGTCCCAGTTGTAGAAGACCTTGGCAGCGGTTGCTTGTTTGACCTTCGCGACGTTGGTATTCACGACGAGCCCACCGTTGCTCAAAGACTGGCGACTGGCGTCGATCTAGTAACTTTCTCTGGAGACAAACTCCTTGGTGGGCCCCAGGCAGGGTTCATAGTCGGTAAGCCGGAATACATCGCCCATGTGCGATAAAATCCTTTGTACCGTGCCCTCCGCTTGGACAAAGCGACGACCCTAGCGCTTGAGGGGACCCTGGCGATCTACGTTAATGGTGATCTCGATGGTATCCCGACGATCCGGATGCTACGCATGCCCGTGGCTGACCTTGAATCTCGGGCGAAGGCTATGGCGAATCGGTTGATAAAAAGGGAGTGTGGTGCTCTGCTCGAGATCGTAAAGGTTTTCTCCCAGGTTGGCGGGGGGGGTGCTCCAGGGAAAGATTTGCCATCGTTTGGACTGTCTATCACCCCTCCGGACACAGCGCAGGCCCTTGTTGCGCGTTTGCGAACTGCTGCCCCGCCGATTATTGCCCGAATCGCTGGGGGCTGCGTCATCCTGGACGTGCGCACCGTTCTTCCGGATGAAGATGATGCGTTGGTTGGCTCTGTAGCGAACGCCCTGATTGATTAATCGCTAATCGTGCAGCCAATAACCACGCAAACGAAATCCTTCAGAGACAGACCACCTCGAACTGCTCTTGGTGCATCTGCGCATCCGGCAATAGGCTGACTGGTGCCTGAACCTCAGAGCGGATTTGGCGCAGCATCGTACGTTCGGACTGTTGCAGTGCTGTCGCGATCGAGGAGCTAGTGCGAATCACAATGCCGTTGCCATTGAGCTCGTCTTTCAAGCGGCGCACTTCTCGGAGAATTTCGATGCTGATCGTATCAACAGACTTTACCTGTCCTCGGGGCTGGGAGTAGGGGCCCGGTGGGAGCGTGGTGGGGTCTGGGGGTGGC
>JAYYTT010000085.1:0-4865 GCA_036344375.1 Acidobacteriota bacterium
CACCGTTTCGCGGCGATCGGCTCCGACACACTTCGCCGATACGGCCTGCAGTTTCACCCCGAAGTTGACGATACTGTGCACGGGGACCAGATGATCGCCAACTTCGTGTTCGGCATCTGTGGATGCAAGCCATCGTGGACGATGGAAGGCTACGTCGATGACGAATCGGAACGTCTGAGACGACAGGTGGATGACGGGTCGGTTTTCCTGCTCGCGTCTGGCGGCGTCGACTCAACTGTAGCCGCGGTTTTAATCGCTAGCGCTTTGGGCCCTGGGCATCTCCAATTACTGCACATTGACAACGGCTTAATGCGCAAGAACGAAAGTACCGAGGTCGTCGAATACTTCAAGGAGCTTGGCCTCGGCGAAAATCTCGCGTTCGTTGACGCAACCGAGGACTTCCTCTCTGCGCTCGAAGGAGTAATCGAACCTGAGGAAAAACGGCGGATCATCGGTGATACCTTCATCGAGGTTTTCAACCGTCAGGCTAAGCGCCTCGGGATCGCCGATTATTTGCTCGGGCAGGGAACAATCTATCCGGACACCATTGAGACCGGAGCTACCAAGCGGTCCGACACAATTAAAACCCATCACAACCGCGTTCCAATCATCGAAGAACTAATCAACGAGGGCCGTGTCGTTGAGCCACTCGTTGAGCTCTACAAGGTTGAAGTCCGGGAACTCGGCGAGAAACTTGGAATCCCGGACAAGCTCGTACATCGACATCCTTTCCCGGGTCCTGGACTCGGCGTCCGACTGCTGTGCAACAACGGCAATGATGACCGCCACGGCTTCGATCAAATCGAGCCGGCGCTCACACCAATCACCGAGCGTTTCGGGCTCAAGGCACTGGCGTTGCCTTTCCGGTCGGTCGGAGTGAAAGCCGATGTACGGGCCTACGAGCATCCGGTGATGCTCAGTGGCAACGTATCTTGGGACAAATTGATCCAAGCCACCTCGACAGTCACCGCTGACGCTCCTGGTGTTAACCGATGCGTATGGAACCTCGCAACCGAGGCCCCCATAAGCGCACACGCAGTGGCCGGCACTGTAACCAGAGAACGTCTGAAGCTACTGCGCGAGGCTGATGCCATCGTAATGCAGGCACTTGAGCGCCATCAACTTTACGATTCGATCTGGCAATGCCCCACCGTTCTGGTGCCATGCTCCCTAACGTACGCCCACAATGACACCGAAGGGGAATTGGTCGTCGTTCGCCCGGTCGCCTCCCAGCGAGCAATGACCGCTCGCCCGGTTGAATTACCAAAGGTGATGATCGAGGAATTGCGTAGCGAGATCTTAATACTCGATGGTGTCACTGGCCTGGCGCTGGATTTAACCTCAAAGCCTCCGGGGACGATCGAGTGGGAGTAAAGGCATCGAAGTAATATGTAATTGGTGCACACTAGCAACGATGAACATATGTTTCGCATCTTCGAGAAATACCTTGAGCAAATCGGCGAACGGCGCGGGTTATTGCTGCTCGGTTCGATTCTGATTTGGGTATCGATCCTTCTGGCAATCTACGCCTACGGGATCGGTATGGGAGGCATCGCGGTATGGCGTATTACGCAGGATGCCTACTGGGCAATTTCTGAGATCGTCACCGATCGAGTCTACGACGCTGATCCATGGCCTATCTTTATGGGTGCAGTCGTCTGGATTCTGCTCATTATCCTGATCTTTCCGGTGCGCGCTGCCCGTAGCGTCTGGCGAAGCTACCGGCGCCAGGAGATGCAGGCCCAGAAGGCGCTCAGTAAAATCGAAGAGGGAATCTTTGAAACCGCCAACCGCTCAAGCACTATCAAACGTCCACGGGAGCGCCTAGCAAACCGGGCTTTGACTGAGATCGAGGTCGAACTCCTTGGCGAGCCGCAGCCGGCTGACCTGACTATTGAAGAACGAATCATCAAGCTAGGTGACAACTAGCCCCGCCGAATCAACCTTGTTGAAAAAGCGGGATACCAAGCACGACCGAGACGACGATCGACATCGCGGTCAGCAGAAGGCATACCAGTCCGATCAGCATGTGGGTCGGACTTTCGTCCTTGAGGGGATCAAGGACGCTTGCCGCCAACCACCCCCCCGCGTAGCCACCCAGGTGAGCCCAATTGTCGATAATTGGCACGATCAAACCGATGACAACGAAGATCATCACCCACCGCCAGATTTCCTGACCAAGCGCCGTCTGTCCTGTCCGCTTGCTGTAGACGATCAAGGCGCCGAATAGACCGAATAGAGGCGCGGAGGCGCCGACGGTGAAATAAGCACCGCGAAATGGCCCCAGCGGTATGGCCGGCTGAAACATCAGCGAGGTCAACGCAAATCCCGCTGCGGAAGCGACTGTGTAAATAATGATGAGCCGCCCTACACCGTAGAACTCCTGCACGATCGGCATGATCTGGCGAAGCCACATCATGTTCATGCCGATATGGAGCAAGCTGCCGTGCAGCCACGCCGCGCTCAAAACGGTCCACCAGCGGCCATATTCAACGATCGGCCAGTAGCCACTGCCACCAAACATGAAGGTCGATTGCGTGCTCGGCCCCAGGAACCCGCCGATGTTCTGCGGATCGCTCAGCAGCGAGACGGCGTACATGGCAACGCATACCGTGAAGACAAGCTGCGTGAAGCCAAAGTCTAGGCCGAACTTTCGCAACAACGGCGCGAAACCCCACAACCCAGGGTTACGGCGACCACAATTGAAACACTCGCGGTCGCGCACACCAACGAGGCGGCCGCAGTTCGGGCAAACAAGCGATCCTTCAGTCTGGCGCTGGAACATCGCTCCAGTCTACACAGGACTATCTGTAGTTCCACGGCGATCTTTGGCTAGGGGATCGCGCTCAGGTGATGTCCTTGAGTGTAAGCCCCTTCTTTTTCAGATACGGCATCAACCCTTGACGGGTAATCGAACGTAAGGCGCTCGTCGAAATGCGCACGCGTATCGTCCGTCCCAGTTCAGGGATATAAATTCGCTTGTTCTGGAGATTCGGGTTCTGACGCCGCTTGGTTTTGTTGTGGGCGTGAGAAACGTGGTTCCCGGTTAACGGACCCTTCCCAGTGATGGCGCAGCGTCGAGGCATTACTTTTCTTCCTTGTAAAGCACGTGGCGACGCAACACGGGATCGTACTTCCGCAACTCAAGGCGATCAGGCGAATTGCGCTTATTTTTTTCCGTGTAGTAACGATGCGGGCTTTCAGTGCTACGCATCTTTACGTGTACGCGCGGACCGGTCTTGGCCATCGTGAGTATTCCTGTTCAACTAGCTGTGCCTTAGGAGACTTCGAAAACCCGGAAGTGCAGACAAGCACTGAGGAGAAGCATGTCCTTACGGGTCGAATGCGAATGATACCAGAAACGAAATATCCTGGGCGACCGTCTACTCAGATCGTCCATGTTAATACGAAGACTCCGGCAACTATGAAACCGACGCCAGCCACCCGTGCCACCAGCTTTCCCTGGGGCGCGACCTTCTCGAGGAGCACGAAAACAGACAGTACCGCGATCCAAACCAGATTCATGACTCCAAACACGAAGAGTAGTGCCATCAGAAGCCAGCAGCACCCAATGCAATAGACGCCGTGATGGAAACCCATTATGAAAGCCCCACTCGTGCCACGACGCCAATGTTGCATAAGGGAATGCACTGGTGACCGACAATGTCTCAGGCAGGCATCCTTGAGCGGAGTGAGCTGGTAAATGCCCGCCGCCAGTAGCAAACCGGCCCCTAATAACGGGCTGGTGCTGGCCATCATCGGTGACAATACTGCTAGCTTCTCTAAACCCCACTGCAACAACGTGACAACAGCACTGAAAGATGTCCAGACCAACAGGTAGCCGATAGCGAAAGCAACGGTTCCATGGAAGCCATCGCCACCATCTTCCTGTTGTCGATTCACTCTCACGTGCAGCAGGATCAACGGGCTGGCCGAAGGCAACATCATCGCCACCATCATCACTGACCACATCAGGAACATGAAAAAGAAGTCCCGAACCGACCATGTGGACAGTTGCGGACCCATAAGTCCTGAAACCGACGACATCAAATCGCCCTCCATGGCCATGTCATCCATTTCTGCCGCCAGGCCAAACAGATACGCCCAGGAAAGCACGGCAAGCAAAATGATGCCGCTAATCGTTACCCAGCGATCACGACGAAAGATAGCCTCAACGGAAGCCCTCGAAGCCTTGGGCCCAGCAACGGTTCCGGGTTTGGTCACGATCCAATCAGCGAACAACACCCTGAGGCGTCATGTGGACAATCGCAAAGTGCGCGTGACCGTTTTCGTGGTCGAGCCGGATGGTCCCCGGCGCGTTCACCGTGCTACTGGCGTACTCCGCCTCGGTGTACTCGAATCCAGCCGGCAGCGTCACCCGGGCACGATGCTCAGCACCTGTTACCGCATTGAGAATCGGTGTGACCTTGCCCTCTACTAACCCTTCGACAGAGAAGTAGCCCTGTCGGGACTCCATGTCGGCTTCCAAGGAGATCGGAAGAAACCGCGGCTCGTGCATTTCCGACAGCGTTCCAGCGAAGACATTGAAGATCGTAGCTCCGGGCTCGGTCTCCTCGCCCGATAAGATAGTCAACAGAGCTTCCCGCTGTTTGTCGCTGGTGCTCTCGTCAATGATGAATAACGCCTCACCGTTCCCCTCGTGTATAGGGCCCGGCCAGGCGAATAACCCGACCCATTTTGCTCCCCCAAGAGATACATCGTCGAAGTGTCCTTCTTGGATACTCATCGCCACCGCAGCCCGGCAATCACCATGCGTCGGGAGGGAGTTGAATTGACAAGGGCAGCCATAGTCACAGTTGCAAGTCGAAACTGACAGCCCCCGAATCATCCAATTCGTGTACATC
>JAYYTT010000086.1:0-3364 GCA_036344375.1 Acidobacteriota bacterium
CATTTTACAGTGTGCTTTCCGGCGGGCAGCGACTCCTCGATGGCAGCCCAAAGAATGGTTTCGTCTTCCTCGCTTCGCATCACCTTGCCGAGCTTTCCATCTTGAATATCAATCTTTGCAATGGACAGCTCGGGCCGCTGCGACAACTCAAGTAATATTTTCTTAGGTGAGGCTTTAAGTATCTCGTCTGTCTTGGGAATGCTGCTATCGAGCTTCAAATGCAGAATTTTCTCCGCTGCAACCAAGTTCACAAAAAATAGTGTTCCTAGAATTGCTACAACAAACATTAAGCGAAACTTGTTCTGCATTCGCATTCTATTTCTCTATTCTGCATTGAACGAAAATCAATAGGTAAAAATGGTACCGAAGTACATAGGCCCAGACAACTAGCGATGGGCTGCAGGGCATCTGCCTTGAGACGTCGCCTGTATGATAGTGGGCTTCGGCGCCTACGATGCTGATGCGCGCATTCAGATCGAACAACGACATGGGTCCAACAAACATCACAGAGATGAGACACGAAACCGATGACCGCGGTCGGTTCATCCGGGCTCAGAGCATTTTCCGTGATTGGGTCACCACAGACGGCACTTCAGAGTACGCGGCTGCCCCGAACCGGTATCACCTGTACGTCTCGTCGGCTTGCCCTTGGGCTCATCGCACCGTCATCTACCGAAAGCTGAAACAACTCGAGGATGTGATTGGGGTAACAGCCGTTGATCCGATCCGTGATGAACGCGGCTGGCGGTTCAGCGACGCCTCGGGCTGTGAGCCCGACCCGATTAACGGATTTCAGTTTCTTTCCGAGGCATATCTAGCCACCGACCCTGATTACAATTCACCACGGGTGACGGTGCCAATATTGTGGGACAAGCACACGTCACGCATCATCAACAATGAATCTTCGGAGATCATCCGCATGCTCAATTCAGCGTTTGACGAGTGGGGCAATGATGCGATCGACTTTTACCCAGGTAATCTCCGCAGCCAAATAGACGAGATCAATACGATCGTCTATACGAATGTCAATAACGGTGTTTACAAGACGGGGTTCGCTAGTACCCAGGAAGCCTACGAAGTGTCCGTTGACCGTTTGTTCAAGGCCCTTGAAACGCTGGAAGAGCATCTGGCGACAAATCGCTACCTAGTCGGCAACACTCTCACCGAAGCCGACTTGCGGCTATTCCCGACCTTAGTGCGCTTCGATGCCGTCTACTTTGGCCACTTCAGGTGCAATCTTAAACGTCTAGTTGACTTCCCGAACCTCTGGGCCTACACGCGGGAGATCTACCAGATGCCGCACATCGCTGGGACAGTCGACATGGACCACATCAAGCGGCACTACTACATGACCCACGCTTCTCTGAACCCATCGGGTGTCGTTCCGGTGGGCCCGGAGGTTAATTTCGATCAACCGCACGGGCGACGCTGATAGGTTGCTTTATTTGGCACCGGTCAGACTGTGAGGGACGCATAATACCCAGCAGGACCGTGAACCATGTTGTGTTTTGGGTTAGCGTTCCTCCATGAAAAATCTAATCGTGGCGATCATAATCATTATTATTGGCCTGCTGCCGCTAGCATGCTCCGCAAACGACCAGCAAGCCATAGAAACCACAACCTCATCGGACGACGGTCTCACAGCCTTCGTCAACGCGCGAATAATTGACGGGACTGGAACGGACGCTATCGAGAATGGTGTCCTGCTGCTGCGGGGTGACCGCATCGAAGCCGTCGGGACAGAGGAGCAAGTCTCTGTCCCGCTCGGTGCCACGCGTGTCGAACTAAACGGCCGAACGATCTTTCCAGGATTGATAAACACCCACGGTCACGTCGGTGACACACTTGGCCTCGAGGGTGGACACTACTCCGAACAGAATGTTCTGGACCACTTAGCACTATACGCGCGATATGGCGTCACCACCGTTAACAGCCTGGGGGGCGACGGGGAGCTGGCCGGCGCTATTCGTGCCTCAGAAGGCTCGGCAGATCTCAATCGTGCTCGCCTGCTGTTCGCCGGACCAGTAGTTGACGCGGCCTCTCCCGAGGGCATCACAGAACTTATCAACGATGTCGCCAACATGGGACCAGACTTCATCAAAATCCGCGTCGACGACAACCTCGGACGGACGCCCAAGATGGCTCCGGAGGTATACACCGCTGCCATTGATGCGGCTCATGCCAATGAGCTACCACTCGCCAGTCATCTCTTTTATCTTGATGATGCGAAGGGGCTGCTCAACGCTGGCGTTGATTTCGTTGCACACAGTGTGCGGGATCAGCCAGTGGACGAAGAGTTCATCGATCTTTTGATCGACAATGACGTCTGCTACTGCCCGACCCTGACACGCGAGATCTCAACCTTTGTTTATGAAGAGCGCCCGGATTTCTTTGACGATCCATTTTTCCTCGCCGAAGCAGACCCAGCCGTCATCCAAGCTCTCGAAGATCCAGATCGCCAACGTACCTACCAAGCGGGCACCCCTTACAAAGAAGCTTTACGGGTGGCGCTAGCCAACCTCAAGGCACTGTCAGATGGTGGTGCAACTATAGCGATGGGGACGGATTCAGGCCCGCCAGCGCGATTCCATGGTTACTTCGAACACCTTGAGCTTGAACTCATGGCCGAAGCGGGCCTCGCACCAATGCAAATTCTCGTTGCCTCGACTAGCGATGCGGCTCGTTGCATTGGGCTCGAGGAAGTTGGCACGCTCGAAGCTGGCAAGTTTGCGGATTTTGTCGTCACCACCGCAAATCCACTCGAGGACATCACCAACACCAGAATGATTGAATCAGTCTGGATTTCAGGGAACGAAGTGCCCCGGCGGCGGTAGCCTTAGCCTAGGAGCAAGAAGCTGCCGCCGTGAACGCAGACCGCGAATTCGGGCAGGTGGAAGACTTGGCGTCTGGGCGTTGGGGCAGTATGAGTGGATAGCATGGAGACGTTGAACACACCCCCAGCCAACCGTTCCGGGTTGTCACGGAAGATGAGCCTGACGGCCCTCACTGCCACAGGGATCTGCGCAATGCTAGGGGCAGCGATTAATGTGCTTCCTTTCATGATCCAGCGGAGCGTGCCGGGGATCGGTCCCTGGGTGCTATCTGCCTTCGTGTTCGCCGCTGTGCCCGCCCTCATTGCCGCGCTCGCTTATGCCATCCTTGCATCCGCGATGCCACGCGCCGGCGGCAGCTCCGTGTACGCCAGCCGTGCGTTGCATCCGTACCTCGGCTTCGTGGCAAGTTTCTCCCAATGGATCGGCCTGTCGATCGCGATCGGCGTGGTCTCATACGTCTTGGTTCCGTTTCTGCGCGACATTGCCACCGCTCTCGGACAAATTGGCCTTGCGACGATGCTCGAAACCGG
>JAYYTT010000087.1:0-3034 GCA_036344375.1 Acidobacteriota bacterium
CATGTTGGTGTACGCCAACGAGAACCATAGCAACCGGCAAGAGAAGAACCAGGTTGACTACCATCACCGCATCCTCGATTGGTTTGGCCACTATCTTAAGGGAGAGCCGGCCAAGCCTTGGATCACCGAAGGAGTATCTGTGGTAGACCGCAATGACGAGTTGAACCTTCGCCGCCGATAAAACCGGGGCAAGCTCGCCAGCTAGGAACTTGCCACCAGCGAGCTTTGGTGGCTTATGTCTTCGGTCTTAGCTTCACTGCAGACCATCCCCTTCCTTCCAGCCACAAAGGTCTTGTACGCACCTACTGAAGGCGTCGGTAATGTCGTCAAGTTCAGCGGGGACCTCAGCGAATCTTTGATTCACCTCGAGTTCAATTCCAACATAGACCTTGGCATCGTGGGCCTCTCGGATACGGGGCAGAATACCGTCTGCGGTCCCTTGGTAGGGGCGATTTAGCCACACCACCAAGCCGGTTCTCTCAATGAGAGCTTCACGTAGTTCCCGAACCAATGCTGCTTCTGGTTGTCGGTGTGGATCGTAGAGAAGCCCAATGTCGTTGCCTCGCACATTGTCGCCAAGCTGGGGCGTATAGGTGTGGATGCAAAGGTGAACGCACCGACCGCAGTCCTGAATGATTCCCTCCACTGCTTCTGATACGGCGGTCCGATATGGCAGATAGTAATCTTTGATCCGGCGTTCAACATCGGACCTGCTCAGACCATGGTTGAACGGGATCCTGTGGCCATCGGATACGCGACGAACTAGGACAGAGTTGCCGATGGTTCGATTGAGATCAACAACCAGGCGCGAATATTCACCAGCGTGCAGAGGTGCATTGAAAGTTTCTGCTAATCGCCTAGCAATCTTGAGGGCGCCAGGGTCCCAAGCAATGTGAAGTGCCATCATTTCAGGCGACGCCTTCATGCCTACAGGGAGACGATTCGAGGCATGCTCGCAACTCACCAAAACTTGTCCACTATCAAAAATCATCTTCGTGAAAGTAATGCGGCCAGGAGAGAATGTCGGTAAATAGCGACATCTTGCATTCGGGTTCAGGATACCCCTCTGGCATACTGGAGGCATGCATTTTAGAGCCATTTTCGCCTTCATTTTCATCTGGGTCGTGATGACGATTATTCGTGGCGTCATCGAGCGCATGGCGCCACCCGGTCGCAGGCATCGCCGACCCTCGCCAACCAACGCTCCAAGGCAACGTCAAGTGGCTCTTACCACGCTTGGGCTCCATGATGGGGCAACACCGGCCGAGATCGAAAAGGCTTACAAGCGACTTCGCACCAAATACCATCCCGACCGGGTCGCGCACCTCGGCCCCGAACTCATTGAGCTGACTTCAGAGAAATTTAAGGAGGTCACCGCAGCTTACGACTACCTGGCCGGCCATTAGAAGGCTGGGGAATGCCTGAGCCGTAACACCACATCCTGCTGTCCAATATTCTTCGCTTGACAGTTACCTTGCCTCAACGCCACCATCAACGGATGCATCAGCTCCCACCAAACACAGGTCGAATAACCCCCGGGTGGGGCCGAAGTTCAATCTTCGTGGGTGGAGTCTTTCTATGCAGTTGTTTTTCGGGCACCCCAACTAGCTCCGTGACCAACCTTGGTGCCGAAGACCTGGCTGCGCTTGTCGGGATCATGGCTGAAGAAGACCGGCGCCCGACGTTTGCGCAAGCAACAGCCTTGCGGAACGGACTGGCTTCTGACAATGCCCTGTTACGCCACTTTTCAGCGCGGGGCCTTGGCCGCCTCGAAGATCCCGCTGCGCTCGCTGTACTTGGCCGGACGCTCACTGATCCCGATGCGGTGGTGCGCTTGACCGCCGCAGGGGCAATCGCTCAAAGCGTCTTCAATGATGATACTGAAACAGCAGCTGGTCTCCTGCGCGGGCGCCTCGATGAAGAACACGAGCCAGCGGTGCGCGGAGCACTTGCCCAGTCACTCGGCCGCTTACGTTCTGCCTCAGCAACAACGATCGAGCAAACGCAGACAACCCTGCTTGATGTCGCCCAATGGGATGCGCCCCTTGAAACGTTGGTGCCGACTCTGCGTGGATTTGAATCATTGGTGCGCACTAATACAGATATAGAGCTTGCAGCTGGAGTCAGGGACCGCCTGGTCGACTTTATCCGCTATGGTCGGGGGGGTGCCAACCCCACCGAAGCCGAGCAGCTAGAATTGGAAGCGATGTTCGCCGCGGCACGGGTTCGTCGGTTGGCTCTCGCCACCCTCACCGCGGCTGGCAGGGCTAATGCAGAAACTGTCGAGATCGCCCTTTACGACCCAGATGTCGAGGTACGACGCCTTGCCGCTGCTGCTGCCAGCGGGGTTGACGATTTAAATCGACAGCGTTTGTTGCTACAGATCGCGCTCGATGACACCGAAGGGCAAGTCCGTTACGAAGGGTTGCGCGGGTACGGTCGCCTCGAACATGAGCCTGAAGACTGCGCGACAATTACTACATTAGTCGAGGATGACGACCCGAACGTTGCTCTACAGGCAATCGACCTACTAGCAGAAGGTTGCCATGAGGTTAACGTCGCCGGCCCTGAGATCAGCGCCCCGTCGGTTGTCAATATGTTACGCATGCTGGTGGACCCACCGGTCAACGTCAGTCGGCCCGTCACCTGGCATCCTGCTGCCCATGCTTTAACCACGCTTGCCCACGTTCATCCTGATGCTGCTGAACAGCTAATCTCGGTGCCCATCGTCAACCCAATATGGCAGGTCCGAATGTACGCAGCTCGAGCTGCGGCCACCATCGGCGCTATCGATGTGTTGGAACAGCTTGCACAGGACCCGTTTCCGAATGTCGCTGACACAGCACTCCGAGGCCTCGACTCCATGATCGGCCATGCTGCAGACGGGGCCGCCGTCGAGGCGCTGAACAGCGAAGACTATCAACGTTTGATCACCGCGGCGGATATGCTGGAAGCCACTGAGCATCCAGACGCTTTGGCGATGTTGATTGAAGCCCTTGAGCGGGTCACGCTCGAGAAGAAAGAGACTTCACGT
>JAYYTT010000088.1:0-5328 GCA_036344375.1 Acidobacteriota bacterium
ACCTACCGCCTGCTCAAGCGTCGACAGCCAGCTGTCCGCAGACTGCCCTGGAACACTGTAGATCAAGTCGAGGGAGACAACGTCGAAATCGATAGCGAGCGCTGCTCTCACTGCAGAGATCGCGTCCTTCGAGGTGTGCCTTCGCCCCAAAAGGCAGAGGGCATCGTCATCGAAGGACTGAACACCTAGACTGAGTCGGTTGATTCCAAGATCGCGCCAAGCAGCAAGGTTCGCCTTGGTTACGTTCTCTGGGTTGGCCTCTAGCGTGACTGTGCGATCAGCAGCAAGCTGAAACGCTCCGGAAAGTGCTGCAAACACAGTCTCTAGTGCGTCCAGGGTTAACGACGATGGCGTGCCACCACCGAGGTAGACGCTGTCAAACGGTTCCACGCAGGACCAAGCTGGCGCACTCTGGTCTGTCTCACGAGCCAACGCGCCAAGAACACTACCCTGCTCCCCAACCTCCGCACCCCAACCACGGATTTCCTGCACTAACGAATCCACGTATGCAAATTGCTTCTCCGGCCCACCGGTCTGCACTGCGAAGTCACAATACGGACAAACTCGGCTGCAGAAGGGAACGTGGACATAAAGCCCAGGTGTATGGGAGGGCAGAATCGTATTGGAGGTAGTCTGCGGGAAGTTCGTCAGGCGTTTAGTCGGATGGCCTGACGGCTCACTCATTGAGCTTTAAGACTCGTCGGGGTCGGCCCGCAACACCGCCAGGAAGGCCTCCTGAGGAACCTCAACGTTACCGAAAGCACGAGCCCGTTTCTTGCCTTCTTTCTGTTTTTCAAGCAACTTGCGCTTACGCGTTACATCCCCACCGTAGCACTTAGCAGTGACGTCCTTACGGTGAGCACTTATGGTGCGGCGCGCGATGATATCGCGGCCGATCGCACCCTGGATAGCGATCTTGAAGTTCTGCTTAGGGATAGTGCGTTCAAGTTGCTTGCAGGCGTGCAGAGCACGTGCACGGGCTTTATCCCGATGTACCAGCATAGCAAGCGCGTCAACCTTCTCCCCGTTGACCATAATATCGACTTTTGACAGATCGGTTGGTCGGTAATCGAGAAGCTCGTAGTCAAACGATCCATATCCTTGAGTGATTGTCTTTAGTCGATCATAGAAATCGAATAGAACCTCAGCGAGCGGCAGATCAGCGGTCATATCAATGCGCCCAGCCGCAAGGTAGTTAAACTTGATATCGGCACCTCGTTTCTCACGCAACAATTCCATTACTGTGCCGACGTAACGATCTGGCATCAGGATCGATCCCTTAATGTAAGGCTCCTCGGCAAGTTCGATCATGGCCGGATCGGGGTACTCGGAGGGGTTCTCGATGATATGAGTCTGTCGGTCGGCAGTGGTCACGCGAAACTCGACCGACGGCGCTGTCAGCAGCAACGAAAGATCAAACTCCCGGCTGAGGCGCTCTTGCACAACGTCCAGGTGCAACATTCCGAGAAATCCACAGCGGAAACCGAACCCCAGGGCACTGGATGAGTCCTTCTGGAAGGTGAGCGCAGCATCATTGAGTTTTAACTTGTCAAGCGCACGAGCAAGATCCTCATAGTCATCATTTGAGACCGGAAAAATCGACGAAAAAACCACCGGCTTGGCCTCAACGTAGCCCGCAAACGGTTCGGTTGCAGGATTCGTCGCGTCGGTAATAGTGTCGCCAATATCGATATCGCCGATCGCTCTTATGCCAGCAATCACGTAGCCAACGGACCCCGATCCGAGTTGCGGCTGCTCCACCCGCTGAAGCTGGAGAAGACCAACTTCTTCGACCTCATACTGCGCACCGTTATGCATCAGGCGGATGGTCTGTCCTGGAGAAATCGACCCATCTACTACCCGAACGAACAACACCACACCCCGGTAAGCATTGTATTCAGCATCGAAAATCAACGCCTTCAGTGGCGCTTCGAGGTCGACTTTGGGTGCCGGTAATTTATCGACGATGGCTTCGAGCAACTCTTCGATGCCGTCACCCTCCTTCGCGGATACCGGAATAGCCTCGAACGGGTCGAGACCTAGTTCCTCGTCGATTTCCTCAAGAACCCGATCGACATCGGCAGCCTCCATGTCAATCTTGTTGATCACCGGTAGGATCTCAAGCTCCTGCTCGAAGGCCAGATAGACGTTAGCTAAAGTCTGTGCCTCAACACCCTGTGTAGCATCTATCAGCAGAAGCGCACCTTCGCACGACATCAATGAACGGCGAACTTCGTGAGCGAAGTCAACGTGGCCGGGTGTGTCGATTAGGTTGAATGTGTACGTCTGGCCGTCCTCGGCTTCGTAAGCAAGCGTAATTGTGTTGCTCTTGATCGTGATGCCTCGCTCACGTTCCAGGTCCATTGTGTCCAGCAACTGGTCGTGGAACTCGCGGTCGGAGACGCCACCGCAGCGCTGGATAAGGCGATCGGCGAGCGTTGACTTGCCGTGGTCGATATGGGCGATAACGCAAAAATTACGAATCTTGTTCACGAGGGAATTGTAGCCGCCTGGGGCTCTCCTGGCTTCCCGAAATAGCTCCGCCACTCACACATCGGTAGCGTCCTACGCTCTCATTCGCTCCGGACGAAAATGGGGCAGTTGAACCATCTCCGCTGGGACGCGCTCACGCCGAAAATTAATGGTCAACTCCATCTCGACAGCGGTACCGTGGCTCGCGTAGGACGCCTGGACCGTGGCGATTCCAATGTACTTCTTCAACAATGTGGACCAACACCGGGTGGTGACCCGGCCAACCTGGTCCTTACCTGCATATACCGGAACCGGCTCTCTGCAGGCAAGCTGTGGAAGGTCAGGCATGAGATTGTCACCAGCGTGGATCTCGTCGAGTGGCTCCCAGTCTATGCAGATACCGAGAACACTACGGAGGCTACCCCGCACGCTCTCAGCCAGGAGAGCGTCGCGGCCAACAACATTTTTCTTGTCAAAATCCACCGCCCAACCGAGACCGAGTTCGTATGGCGATGCTCTGTGCTCTGGTATTAGGGCCCGCTCAGCGCTTATGTAGTCAACATCGATAAGGATGAACCCGGCTTCAACGCGAGCCACATCCATCGCCAAAATGCCGCACGGCGTAATCCCGAGGCATCGCCCTGCTTCCAGCAGTGTGTCCCAGACCGTGATGGCATGATCCGCTGAAACCCAAATCTCATAGCCAAGGTCCCCCGTGTACCCCGTGCGAGAGATCGTGACGGGCATGCCACCGATCGTTCCGCCTGTGAGGTGAAAGAATCGGAGGCCGTTAGCGTCCCCTTTGAAGCACGCCTTCAGGATCTTCCGTGAGGTGGGTCCTTGCAGAGCCAGGGCAGCTACCGCCGCTGAACGATCGGAAATCGTCACGGCAAGGCCCTCACTATTTAGTTGTAGCCAGCGCATAGCTGGCTCAGCAGCGTTGACCTGATAAACATCAGGACCGAGCCGGAAGACTGTGCCCTCCTGAATCACCTTTCCATCAGAGTCGCACCACGGCGTGTAAATCGCCTGCATCGGCGAGCACTTGGTGATGTCGCGTGTGGAAACCCGCTGAATCAAATCGGTCGCGCCAGTTCCTTCGACCCAGTATTTGTAAAGTGGTGATACGTCGATCAGTGCCGACTTATTGCGAATCGCGGCGTATTCAGGTTGCACGAAGTCGTCGTAGCATCCAGCGCTAAAGTATCCCGACCAATGGCGCCAGTTCAGACTCTTATTGAGAACCGAAGTGCGGGGATGAAATGGAGTCCCGATGGCCATCAGCCCACCTTCCCTGCTTTCAGATCCTCGATGATCCGTCTTGCCGCGTTGCGTCCAGGAAGTCCAGTAATACCACCACCCCCGTGGGTACTCGAACCACAGAGATACAGACCACGAAGCGGTGTGTTGTATCGGTACCAACCCGGCAGTGGCCGCAAAAACAGCGCCTGGTCAAGGCTAACATCGACACCGAACAAACAGCCGTTTGTTGCCCCATAACACTCCTCGATGTCACTAGGCATTGCCACGGCACAGCCAACCACCCGAGACGCGAATCCCGGAAGAACCGTCTCGATCCGACTTGTAACCAATTCCTCCAAAGAATCCAAATCATTGGGAACTCCCAAAACCCAGGCCGTCGCTACGTGCTTGCCATCGGGCGCTAGACCAGGATCGGTCAACGTGGGAATGGTTAGCTGAAGAAATGGCTTCTCTGCCAATTCACCGCATTGCATAGCGTCAAAGGCACGCTCCTGCTCAACAACCGAGGCCCCGATCTGAACACGACCGCTGAGTGAAAGCTCTGCAGACCCTCCAGGTGGGTCCGGTATTCCGTCGAGGGCGAAACTCACGATGCCAACCCCTCCACGTGCCCGTACTGTGGACACGGCGTTGATGAACTCCGGAGCCAATTGCCGGGGATCAACCAGTGACAACAGTGTCCTCTGTGGATCCAGGTCCGACACTACAATGGACGCTTCAACATGTTCACCATTGCAAAGTGTCACTCCTTGCGACGAACCATTGGCGGTCTCGATCAGCTTGACCTCAGCCTCCGTGCGTACCACTGCACCAGAGGACTGTGCCGCCGCCGACAACATGTCACTGAGACAACCCAATCCGCCTTTGACAAACACGGGGCCAGAAAATAATGGCCGTGGATTTTGAATCTGGTGGTGAAGGGCAACGAACGCGGTCCCTGGAGCATAGGGGCCAGCACATCCCCCCTGAAGGCCCAGTCCCGCTATTGCCGCGCCAAGAATGTGGCTTTCAAAACGTTCCTCGACCACGTCGCGCATTGACATTGGTAAAAACCGTATGGCTTCTCGCATGTCACGACGTCCCAATCGCCTAAGACGCCATCCAATGCGCAGCAGGTCAAAGGTATCGCTGGCCCCGAGATCCTGGAGTTCAGGAAGAGCTGCCTGATACAACGGAGCCAACGCCCGAACCGTACAGTGGAGCAAACGCTCAAGCTCGGCGATGGCGGAGCGATCCGCTACCGATACCCCCTGGCTACCATTACTAGGCAGATGGCCACTACCATCGAACAAAAGCCACTGCCCATCCTCAGCAACTACTGACGTCCCTCGGGGCTGCGAAACCTCTAGACCATGACCCGGCAAGTCTAATTCTTTCAAAATTGTCGGGCTGAATGTTTCGGCACTCTGGAAGCATGAAGAGGACCGATAGCCGGGAGCTACCTCGATGGTGCTTGCCTTACCGCCAACAGTTGGTCTCTTTTCCAGGACGACGACAGACTGGCCAGCTTGTGCTAAGTAGGCCGCGGCCACTAAGCCATTGTGCCCGCCACCAACAACAGCCACGTCGTAGCAGCCACTCATCGAACGTTTC
>JAYYTT010000089.1:0-5922 GCA_036344375.1 Acidobacteriota bacterium
CCTTGACCAAAAGGCGGACTTCGCCTCGCTCGGGTTGTGGGTCGGGGCAGTCCTCCAACTGTAACGGAGCACTTTCGATGGGACCTTGTTTGTAGAGACGTGCGGCACGCATGGCTATTCTGACTGAGAAACTAGACCAATACGGTTATCCTACCCGACCATGAATCCCACCAGCATCGCCCTGCTAAAGATGTCCGAGAGTAAGTCTTGGGAACAACGCATCAGTGGCTGGAAAACAACCCGGCGGGTAGTCGAGCGATTCATGCCTGGTGAAGATCTGGATGATGCCATTACTGCCGCCCAGGTTCTCAACAAACGTGGCATGGCGACCTCACTAAACCCGGTCGGCGAGCACGTCCACAGCAAAGCAGAAGCCGCTGAGGCGACAGACGCCTACATCGAAATTCTCACTTGCATCAACGATGTGCAATTGAATTCGAATATTTCGGTAAAGCTCTCCTTGCTCGGGGTCGACTTAGGATTTGAGATTGCAGTTGCAAACTTGAGCCGAATCCTGGAAGTCGCCAAGATTTATGGGTCGTTCGTCCGTATAGACATGGAGAGTTCAGCGTATGTAGATCGAACCCTGGAGATTCACAAACAGTTGCGCAAGCACTTCACGGGACTCGGCATCGTCATACAAGCCTACCTTCGTCGAAGCAGTGGCGACATCGAAGCCCTTATCCGCCAGGGAGCTTCAATACGCCTCGTAAAAGGTGCTTACAAAGAACCCTCTGACATAGCATTCGAGAACAAGGATGAGGTCAACCGCAACTTCGAGCACCTCACCGCGCGCATGCTTGAGGAGGATGCGCGAGCCAACGGAGTGCATCTCGCGGTTGCCACCCACGATCGCAAACTGGTCAAGAAAGCAGAATCATTGGCCACGGATCGCGGCATAAAAGAGGGATTAGAGTTTCAGATGCTCTACGGCATCGCGAGGGATTTACAGGACGATACACTCGCCGGCCAGTTCCCAGTTCGCATCTATATTAGCTATGGCCCAGCCTGGTATCCGTGGTTTATGCGGCGCTTAGCCGAACGGCCCGCCAACCTCGGTTTTTTTCTTCGCCATCTACTGCGTTGAGTGGGTCGGCGGATTGTTAAGTCACCAGTGCGACGATCGCGTAAAGCAACGTCAAACCGGCCAAAGCAGTCCCGACCCGCTTAGCACCGAGCGGCTGGGTCGACTCCCAACGAAAGAGCAAGCTGTTGAAACCAAAAGCAATAAAACCACTAGTCAACATAACGGCCAGGGGCAAACCTTGCTGGCTCAAGCCTTCACCCCGGACCATCACGCCCTCGAGCGCCTGCACCAGGTATGTAGTCGGCAACATGCGACCAAAGCCCTGAAGCCAGCCCGGTAGCCTGTCCAAGGGGAGCGCCGCACCCGACATAAAGACCATCGGAAAGAAAATAAGATTGCTGATCGCCGGCGCGGAGCGCATATCCTTCGCAGCACTCCCCATAATCAACCCCAGCGGGACAAACGCCCAAACACCGAAAACAAGAACCACTGCGACTTGCCAGACAGCGGGACCGAAGTTGACACCTAATACCATTCTTGCGAGGAAGCCTTGCATGAATAGCGAAGCAGCCACCATGACCAACGAACGTACCGCGTTGCCGATCACTACCATGGTGGCAGTAGCGGGAGTTACCCATATCCGTCGCAAGATGCCCTGTTCACGCTCAGTCACCAGTGAATACGCGACACCGAAAAAGGCGCCGGAGAATGCAGTGATGGTAAACAACCCAGGCATCCGTGCGTTCATACCATCCGGCATATTGCGAAAAATGAGAGCGAACATAAATAGCCACACCTGCGGGAAAAGAAGGGTCCAGATCAGCGCCGAGCGAGACCGCATCGTCTTCAGCAAGTAGGCTCTGCTTAGTTCGAGTGTGCCTCGAATGGCGCTCATGCGACTGGCTTTCTGACAGCCACTTCCGACTCCCCTCCCACAGCTAGATCAGCGACTTCCGGATCGTCGACCATCTCGAGATAAAAGTCCTCGAGTGTCGGCCGGTGCATGTGCATGTCGGTGAGAGTCACCCCCTGGCTCCGTAGAACCTCACCAAGAGCAACGATGACCGCGGTTGAGTCGATGGCGCTGAATCGATAGTGTGCGCCTCTCCTTTCCTGTTCCAACGCGCCGACTGCCAGCAGCGGAGCAGGGTCGAACGGCCCATCGACATCAATGAAAATGGTCGATTTGCCTTCGGACGACCTGACCAGTTCGAGAGGCGTTCCGTCGGCCACCACCTGGCCACGGTTAAGAATAACGACACGTTCGCACAGCCTCTCCGCCTCCTCAATATAGTGGGTCGTAAAAAGAATAGTCCGGCCTCGCTCCTTGAGGTTGAGAATGATCTCGTGCAGTTGGCGTCGGGCCGCCGGATCGAGTCCTGCAGTCGGCTCGTCAAAGATCAGCAGAGCCGGATCGTGGATCAAGGCCATGCCAATCGCTAAACGTTGCTTCTGCCCCCCTGACAGGTTACGGGCCAGTTCCCTAGCCTTGCCGTTCAAGTTAACGCGCTCTAGGACGTCTTCGACCGGCACAGATCTCTCATAAAACGATGCGAACAGACGCAATACCTCGAAGGCGGTCAGGTCGTCGGGGATGTGCGTTGCCTGTAGTTGCGCACCTATGTGTTGCCTGAGCGCAACACTCTCCAGCGACGGGTCGAAGCCCATGACCGATACCTCGCCCGCCGTAGGGGTACGGAGACCTTCGAGAACCTCCACCAGCGTTGTCTTGCCGGCACCATTAGGACCGAGTAGCCCGATGATCCCTCCCGACTCGATATCAAGGTCAACACCACGCAGGGCCTCAGTGGTCCCGTAGGTCTTGGTTAACGATCGGGTGCGGATACTCATAGGAAACGGTTCCGAGACAAATGAGAGGTCTACGAAATTTGAATGCCTTTACATTGTAGTCTCCTGGCGCCTTATACCCTCGTCAGATACTCACCGGTCGAGGTCTCGACGCGTACCTTATCCCCAATATTGACAAACTGCGGAACTCCAACCACTAATCCGGTCTCCAGCGTCGCCGGCTTCGAACTCGCGCTCGCCGTCGCGCCCTTGAGTCCTGGCTCAGTGTCTGTGACCTCAAGATCAACCGTCGTCGGCAATTCGATACCAACAGGTAGGCCCTCATAGAAATCGATCTTCAGCAACAGGTTCGCGATAAGGTAAGGAAGCGCTTCCTCTATCGCAGCTGCACTCAGGTACGTCTGCTCATAGGTCGCTGAATCCATAAACACGTAGGTGTCACCCTCCTGGTAGAGATATTCCATCTCTTTGGATTCTAGCTGCACCCTCTCAACCGCTTCCTGTGATCGGAAACGCTTGTCGATCATGGCGCTGCTACGAAGGTTCCGCAGTCTGGTTTGAACCACCGCTTGACCCTTGCCGGGCGTCACGTGCTGAAAGTCGTGGACACGCAATAGTTCACCGTCCACCTCGATGATCATTCCTTTTCGGAGTTGAACCGCCTGAATCGCCACTTCTCCTCTTCTCTCCCGAAACAGATGTCTCGATAACAGCCGACCACAGAACGACTGGGTGAGTCTAGCAGGCTGTGGTCAGACCCTCATGCAACTGGTTGTCTTGAGAACCGTCTCTGTCTTATCGCGTTCAAGCAGCCCACAGCCCGCAAACAAAGGTCTTCGGGGTTCGGATATGTTCGCGCTCACTAGCGGGGCAGATGAGGTCAAATCTGGATCTGTTCAGCAGTATTGAGGATCATCCGCGAGCAACAGAATCATTGTTGTTTGCTTTCGACCCGTCACTTCTGGGGAACCGTCCGGCGGTACCAGGATGTCGACCTCGGAGCGAACACCAAAATCACCTTCCAGGTAGATTCCAGGCTCAACGGAAAAACATGTTGAACGCATCAGCAGACGTTCATCGTGGCTCTCGAAATCGTCAAGGTTGGCACCACTACCGTGTATCTCGTTGGTGATGCTGTGACCTGTTCGGTGCTGGATCGCGGCACCGTACCCGGCATTTTCGATAACTTCACGGCAAGCCTTGTCGGCCTCGAAACCACGCACCTCTTTACCAGCTGCGTATCGCTGCTGTACTAGGTCGATCGCAGCATCGCGGGCCCCCAAAACGACCTGGAATACCTCGGCCCGGCGATCAGACACGTCCGAATCGACTTGCGCTGTCCAGGTAATATCGGCAAAAACGTTGCTCTCATCTCCTGGCCGTTTGGCCCATACATCGATCAACAACCAGTCACCTCGCACAATCGGACTGCTGCCTTCCGGCCCGGGTACGTAGTGAGGATCGGCAGCGTGCCCGTTGACTGCCACGATCGGCGCGTCGGGGGTCGTTAACCCCATCGCCTCTACCTGCTCAAGCAGGTAGCACTGCAATTCGTATTCATTGAGCGCAGCGCCAGCCAGCAGCCGTGCCCGGCATTCCTTAAAAGATTCTTCGATGGCATCCGGAAGCCTCTTCCCAGCAAAACGATGCGACGCGATCTGACCGTCGTCGAGCACGGCAGTGAAACGCTGGACTAGGTCGGCTGCAGAGACCACCTCAATTCCTCGTTCACGCACCACCTCCACAGTTCCCGCGTCAACCATCGCCACGTAAGGAACTCGGTTTTGCGGCGAGTACTGCATCGCTACCCGGCCGACACCTTCCAGCAGCTCGTTGAGCCCAGTATCCAGCTCCTGCCACGTTCGGTAACGCCGACGGCTCCCAGGGAGATCTTCCAGCGCCCCCGGTTCGATGGCATGAACGAGGCCTCGCGGTTCTCCTTGAGCTGGGATTATGTAGTACCACCGCCTGGTCTGAAGACCGTCAGTGGGAAGCCCGAGAACACGCGTCGCTAGTGGGTCACGACCGTGAAATTGCGCAAACAACCAAGCATCAACGCCAGCTGCGTTGATCGCCTCTTGCACTACTTCCAGGTCAAATTGACTTGCCCGATCACTCATAGCAGCAGGCTAGTCCGTCGTGGTTGTTGGAGCAAGTAAGAACGCCTGGCGACCCGTTCTCGATAAAGGTTTAGGTATCACTGCGATTCACAACCTACGCTGCCAACCAAGACTTACAGATCACTTTTAGAGTTTTGCATCTGAGAACCGTGAAGTCACAATTCTGTCGTTGATTTTCGTGCTCCTGGGCGGCATAGTTGTCACACAGTGTGAGATCGGCACGATCGCTCCTTCCGTTACGTCCCGAGCCCCACCGACCAGGGACCGCTAACGACCTGTGGGCTTTAGGAGCGTTTTTTCGGGCCAGTCTTTGTGAAAAATTTCACAAGCTATGTAAATTCACTGTCTAAAGGAAAAAATGAGTCATCTAAATGCCTCTTTCTAGTCTTTCCGACCAAGCTCTTTGGCCACTTGCACTATGGCTTGGAATTGTTTTCTTGCTGATCAGTGGGGTCATTGGGCTGTCGACGATCATTGGGCCACGGAGCAATTCACGGCGTCGAAATCTACCGTACGAGTCAGGAATACCACCGACTAGGCAGCCAGCCATGCGGTTCCCGGTGCACTTTTATCTAATCGCTCTCGCCTTTCTTGTGTTTGACCTCGAAGCGGCGTTTCTATTTGCCTGGGCGGTCGCGGCCCGGGATGTTGGTTGGCTGGGTTACGTTGAGGCATTGGTGTTCTCGATCATGCTGTTCGCTGGACTATTGTACCTATGGGCAAAGCAAGCTTTCGACTGGCGAATCGAGCATGAGTGATCCTCGCCTGACCCGGGAGCAGTTGTTGGAGATCGCAGTACGTGATCGCTCCGCTGACCTCGCGGAAGCAGCGGCTCGTGCCACCAGTGGTTCGTTTGCTTCGACGATTCAACAGTTCTTCGCTATGACGCGACTAGACGATCTCGTCGCCTGGGGGCGCAAGAACTCGATGTGGCCGTTCAACTTCGGCCTGTCGTGCTGCTACGTC
>JAYYTT010000090.1:0-2853 GCA_036344375.1 Acidobacteriota bacterium
TTAGCTGAAAAGAAGGAAAGTGGACGGCTGGACGATGGCACTGCCGATAAGAAAACTAATGGTAGCCGCGTGACAGTGCTGGGGACAAGCAGACTTTCGAGCAGCACCGTGAAAAGTAAGCCTTTTGCACTAAAGTGCCTTGAATTCAGCGAATCTATTGTTCCGAGGTGAACAGGGCCATGCTAGAATTCTAAGTTATTGTATCGCCTTTGGATGTAGGCGTTCCTTTGTACCCGCGCCCCAGTAAGATAGTAATGGGTGCGAGGATGCAACGGAACGCTTTTTCCGTGGTGGTGTGAAAGCCTCACGCGCTTACTCTGGCTTAGGTTCTATGTCCCGAATTTTGTCTTTCTTTTCGAACGATATAGCCATCGACCTCGGCACGTCGAACACGCTGATATTCACAGCGGGGCGTGGAGTGGTGTTGTCGGAGCCCTCGATCGTTGCGATCAATACAAACAACAACAAAGTTGTGGCAGTGGGCTCGGAGGCTAAAGAAATGCTGGGCCGTACGCCAGGCCATATTATCGCGGTTCGCCCACTGAAGGACGGTGTCATCGCCGATTTCGACGTTACAGAGAAGATGATTTCGTACTTCATTCGCCGCGCCAACAAAGGGCGTATCTGGGTTCGCCCGCGTATCGTAATTGGAGTGCCAAGCGGTATCACTCAGGTAGAAGAGCGCGCCGTCAGGGATGCCGCCTACCGTGCTAAGGCGGTGGAGGTGTTTTTAATCGAAGAAGCTATGGCTGCCGCCATTGGGGCCGGACTTCCGATAACCGAACCTTCCGGGAATATGGTGGTCGACGTCGGCGGCGGCACAACTGATGTGGCAGTTATTTCAATGGGTGGCATTGTGTACTCACGATCAATTCGCGTCGGCGGCACGGCAATGGATGAAGCAATCATCAGCTACATTAAGCAAAGCTATAATTTGCTCATCGGTGATCGCACGGCCGAAGACATCAAAGTTAACGTCGGCTCTGCGCATCCTCTCGATGAGAAACTCACTATGGACATCAAAGGACGCGACCTAATCGAAGGCAAACCGAAAACGGTGACCATCACGGACCGCGAAATTCGCAATGCGCTCAGTGAAGTCACATCTTCCATTGTGGAATCGGTACGAATGGCGTTCGAACGTACTCCGCCCGAACTATCTGCTGACTTCATCGACAAAGGCGTGATTTTGACCGGTGGCGGAGCCTTGTTGCGCAACCTTGATCTGCGGCTACGGGAAGAAACGGGAATCCCAATTTCTGTTGCCGAAGACCCATTGTCCGCGTGTGTACTTGGCGTCGGGCGAATTCTCGATGACCTGGATCTCCTGCGGCAGGTGTGCCTGCCTTAGGTGGGACCGGATGATGCCCAACCGATGAGCTGAGGCGACATGAAGACAATTGGCCGCCAGGCGAGCTCGCTAATGCTCCTTATTGGGCTGCTGTTTGGTTTCTTCGTGATGATTTCATATCAAGCCAACCGCGCTAAGACTGCCAACGCTGTTGAGGGTGCGATTCGCACTGTAGCTTCTCCGGCCCACCGTCTCATCTCCGAGCTGTGGACCAGGGTCTCTTCTGGCTGGTCCGGCTATGTGGCACTGACCAGTCAAGCTGTCACGACAGATGCCCTACAACAACGGGTGACTTATCTTGAGCGTCGGATCATGACATTGGAGGAAACGTCACGCGAAAACATCCGGCTGAAGGAGCTACTAAACTTGCAGGGTCGCATCGCGACCCCGTCGATCGCATCGCAGATCATCGGACGCGACATGGCGCACGGCTATGAAACGTTCACAGTCAATCGGGGGTCGCGTGATGGTGTCGAAATTGGGTCGGGGGTCATATCGACCACCGGTGTCGTGGTGGGTCAGGTCACCCAAGTAAGCCCGTGGACGGCGATGGTGCAGTTAGTCACCAATCCCCGAAATGCGGTTGGCGCCAAGGTCGTGCGAACCTTGGCTCACGGCGTCGTCCATGGCGCCGGTGACGCTACTCTCAAACTCGATTACGTTACTAGCCTAGCTGACGTCAAGGGAGGAGATATCGTGGTCACCTCAGGGGACGACGGGATCTATCCGGCGGGGTTTGAAATCGGCCGAGTACTTCGCGTAACTGAAGGAGCACCCGTCCCAGGACTTCCTCAACTACCAGTGGTGCGAGCTGAAACGGCGCTATTTCTAAACATCGATGTTGGTCCCCTCACTAATGTCCTGCAAATTGGACAAGTGCTGCTCCTTCCCCCACAAATGGATCGTGAATGACCGCGCTCTTCTCGGTGCTGCTGCTGTTTGGCCTGGGCCTTCTACAGATATTTGTGCCTCAGGTCTGGTCGGGGCTTGGGAGAATCGACTGGCTACTGATGTATGTCGTTCTGCAGTCGCTGCGCAGCTCTTTCCGACGGTCAATTCTCCTCGGCGCGGGTGCAGGTTTGATTCAAGACGGCCTCGCTGGTGGCATAATCGGGCTCCACGCCTTTGCCAAGACCACAGTAGCGGCAATCATTGCGATGTTCAGCAGCCTGCTTGTGTTGCGTGGCCCACTCCCCGGGGCAATGATCACGGGCTTGGCAGTGATAATTGAAGGGCTAATCCTGATGGCCTGGAAGTTGTCCCTCGGGCAACCAACATCGCTTGGCTTAGGCGATGTCTCCCTGGGATCTGCGGCAACCAGTGCAGCAACAATGTTGGTCATCTACACCGGTCGCAAATGGCAGGAGCGAAAACTAATCAAGCACCGCCGTGTTCGAGTTGACGCCGGCGTTACGGATGATGGCGAATGAACACAGTCGGCCCGTGGCGACCCGAGTCTTCAAACGGAAGCAAAGGTAAACGCTGGGGATTCATCTTCCGCC
>JAYYTT010000091.1:0-12571 GCA_036344375.1 Acidobacteriota bacterium
TCGAGTGCGCTGATCGAAGTAGGGCGACAGGCGCTCGAAGCAGCAGAGGCTGAGAATGCGACAGCGGTTTTTGATGCTGGTGCCGAAGTCTATTACGCCTGCTCCAATTGCCACGCGACTTACGCACCAGACACCATAAGGCCAGCTGATAACCGCGCCAAATAGGGAGCATTCGTAATACTGAGTTTTCTAGAGTGGTTGGGAAGCACGTCCTGGAGCCTTGCGCTCTTGGAATCGTTGTACGTTTGGCCGCTGCTGGAGTCAACCCATGTTCTTAGCCTGGGTCTGTTCGTCGGCACCGCCGTGATGAACGACCTGAGGCTGCTAGGTTGGACGATGCGAGAGGTTCCAGTCTCTGAGATCACGAGCCGTTTGCTTCCATGGACCCGGATCGGCTTCGCCGTGATGCTAACAACCGGATTACTGCTATTTTACTCATCCCCAGTTCGCTATTATCACAACATCTTCTTTCGCTTCAAAGTGCTACTCCTGATAGTGGCTGGCCTCAACGCGTTTGTCTTTCACCGGGGGATTCATCGCCGAGTCGCGGAGTGGGACAATGATACGAAGCTGCCACGTGCAGCGCGGGTGGCTGGTGCCGTCTCGCTTATCGCCTGGGCCCTAATCGTTGTTTCCGGGCGCTTGATTGCATACAACTGGTTCGATTGTGACATCCAACCGCAGTCCAATCTGATCAACTGGGCTGCCGGGTGCGGGATCCAGTCTTAGAGAAGCGAGTTTATAACCGTGTTGCTGTCGTTCTTCGAATGGTGTGACGCTACCACCCTGGGTGCGGGTGTTCGCAACTCGATGTGGCTTTTCCCGGCGATCGAGGCCATACACTTGCTCGGCCTCTGTGTGCTTGGTGGATCACTTCTGGTGGTAGATCTGCGACTATTGGGAGTTGGGCTCAAACGGCAAACGATTCCAGAATTAGCCGATCAGGCAGGTCGTTGGCTAGCCGGTGCAATTGTAGTCATGGCTGTGACTGGGATCTTGCTATTTCTCTCGGAAGCCGTGAAGTGTTACTACAACCAGTCGTTCTGGGTAAAAATGACTACCCTGCCTATCGCCCTATTGTTCACTTTTACCGTCCGCTCCCGAATCACCCACACAAGTGGCATCGATACGTCGGCCCGAACTCGACTGGTGGGTGCCACCTCTATCGCCCTTTGGTTCACTGTGGCGGCTGCCGGTCGATGGATCGGCTTTTCTTCCTAGCCCAACTACCACCATCTCATCACTAACGCTTAACAGCGTCCGCCAGCAACCCTCTTCCGCTGTGCATCATCGGGCGCACCCGTACCTGACGACCCCATGAAGATCTTGTTGCCATCAGTGAAGGTTACATCGCGCCCATTAGCCCGCTTGAGAGAGTGGTCCTTTGCTTGATATCCATCAACGATAATTTCGGTGCCGGGTGTCAGGCAATCTCTTCGAAGTCCCCGACGCAAGAGCGTATTAGGCGTGCCGCCCTCTACCATCCAGACCTCCCCCGTACCGTCGTCGTTCGCAACTTCAAGGTGTATCCATGTATGAGGGTTCACCCACTCAAGCTTGACCACTTCGCCTTGAAGCCGAATAGGAGCATCCCTGTCAAACTCCGCACCAAAAGCGTGATGAGCGACAATAGGCGCCGCATACACGAGAGCCACTAGGGCCAGCACGCCACCAATCAGCACCAAGCGTATCGTTCGCTGCGTTTTCATCTCCCCTCCTCTTTCTTCTTCGCCGCTTCCCGTTCCTCTGCACGCGCCCCGCTCAGCACATTAAAGAGAGAATAATTTGCCTCGTGGCACGCATACTCGTAAACGAGCTCGTCCAGTGCCTTGAAAGGAACTTCGCCGCTCCACGCACTGGTGTAGGTCGTAGGATCATCCACCGTAAACTCGTAATTAATCGTTCGTTCGTCAACCCGAGTGAAACGTTCGGTCACCTTCATGTCCGCGGAACCTCCCGGGTATACATATTGGTGCCCGTTTACTTGCCTCAGGGGAAGATTGGTGGTCTCAACAACAAGCGTATCGCCTTCCCACCAACCCCAAGAGTCTCCCATCCATGGACGGATGTTCTCCGCCAGCAGCTTTGGCTCACCCAACCTAATAATCCGTACGTCGTGAACCATTTCCGTCATAATCATGATGTGATCAGCGGTTTGCACAATGGTGTAGTTATTGTTGTAAAAGTAGTTGGGTAACATCGGGGGACCGGCGTTAGAGCCAAACGATTTGATGCAGCGCTCACCAAGCGGCCGATTTTCCGGGTTGTCATACTGGCCAAACACTCGACGCTGCGCTGATGCCTCCCGGCGCGCTTCCCGTGCCGCGCCGGTTAGCGGCGGAATGCGGCCGTCTTCAGGGGCTACAACCAGTGAACTTCGAGGCTCACCATTGAAGATGGCTACCCGGTCGCCGGCATCGATATAAAAATAGTTGTAACCCCCTACCCCACCTGCGGCACCCGTCGAACCATCACCTCCCACTGGAGGAGCCTCGCGATCTGGATCACTGGGCTGGCCACTTGCATCAATCAGATTTTGTCGGCGTCCTTCAATACCAGCGACTTGATCTGGAGTAAGAACACGATCCCTTCCTCTAGGGCGCTGAATTGGAGTGATCGTTGCATTAGTCCAGTTCCCTTGCAGGTCCGGGTGGCCGTTAGATGTCCGGGGCATTACCCATGGTTTCGTCTCGCGGACTTGGGTTTGTGGCCCGACTGGTAAAGCCAGGCCAAGAAGTAACAGCCCACAACAAAGAAGGACGATCAAACGGGGAATTAGGAGCATCATTTCCTCTCCTTCATTTCTTGATCGGATGCTTGCGGAGGTGACCATAAATTAACTCCTCGACGAATTCGACACACTTAAACTGGCCGAGCCGCGAGTTAACGTTAATGTTGCGATACAACGGCATCTGGATCACCCAAGGGCGGGAAAACGTCTCCGGATCTTCGATTGTAGCTTCGTATATGAGATGGTCCGGACTTGTCATGTTGTACCGCTCAGTCACTTTTAGCGCAGCGCTGTGGTGGTTCCCCGCACGGTCAAACCAAGTCTGGTCATTGAACCCGGTTACCTCGACCACGAACGTATCGCCCTCCCACTGCCCGAAAGACTGGCCCATCCAAGAGTCCACCTGTGGGGGTCCTGGGTCCTCGAGATAGATGTCCCTGTATGCACCAGCGTATTCGTAGGCAATGAAGAACTTGCTCTCGCTTTGAAAAATCTGAAACGGAAACTGCATATAGGTGGCACGAGGAACGCCCGGCAGATAGCACTTGATCTCAGGGTCACTATTAAGCCAGTTTTCTTTGTTTTCTTGTCTTTTAGCAAGCGCCTCAGGCAGGTAGGGGATTAGGCCCCCCACGACCACCCCTTGCCCTGAAGGCACGGCGCCCACGGCACCAAAAGCCAACACCTCCTCCGCCGGCACTGGAACCACCGGGCCCGGCTGCATGGCCAACGCAGCCCTGGCCAAATGCGGTTCTAAATCCCAATGGGCATTGCCGAGTGCTTGCCAGATACCATTCATATCTGGTTTGCCCGATGCAGTTCTGGGAATGTCAGTGCGCTGCGCTCCATCCGTTCGCTGGACGCAAGCGGTCCCGGAAACAAGGACCACCGAAAGCAGTGTACCGAGGACGATTTTACTGAACTTGCCCCTTGAAAATTTGAAGTCGCTCGACATCAAGCAATCTCCTCTCGCTTCGCGTTGGACGGTCCCATCCAATTCACAGCCCGTCAAGGGGTCCGAAGCCCTAGCAAGTAACACCATTCCAAAGTTGATGTACTTTCGGGTAGATTACGCTCTATATCAAGGAATAGGAGAAAAAAATATGAGAAAGAACCAACTGATCGAAATTCCCAAGTCCGTATGCATCTTACGAGAGGAGAGTGCCCGATGAGGGGTGCACTACGAATGGCCGCTGTCTTGACGATGGTACCTATCTCTTTGGTCGGTTCAACGGCCAGCGGGAGTCCTTCGTCCCAACAGGAAGGTCCGAAGATTTACATTTCTGCTGATTTCGAGGGCGTCACGGGGGTGGTTACGGGGGAGCAACTGGGGCCAGATGGTTTCGAGTACGCTCGGTTCCGCGAGTTTATGACTGGCGAGGTCCTGGCAGCTATCGAGGGTGCCCGAGCGGCGGGAGCCGGTGAAATCCTAGTAAGCGATTCACACGGCAACGGCCAGAACCTCTTAATCGATCGCTTCGGCGAGGATGTGAAGATTGTGAGGTCCTGGCCACGCACGCTGACTATGATGGAGGGCATTGACGATAGCTTCGATGGTGCAATTTTCATCGGCTATCACGCCGGCACCACAAATCCCGAGGGCGTGCGGGCACACACCATGTCCAGTGCCACCCTCACAGACATCCGCATCAACGACTACTCTTCCAACGAGACCATTTGGAACGCTGCGGTTGCAGGCAACTTCAGTGTGCCAGTGATTATGGTTTCGGGCGATGATGCCACCGCCGCCGAGGCGAAAGCGCGACTAGGAGATATCGAGACAGCCGTGGTCAAGTGGGCCCACTCGTTTCACTCTGCTACTACACTGACCCCAAAGGCGGGACAGGAGGTTATTCGCCAGGCTGCCGAACGTGCAGTGCGGCGGTTACTGGACGGCGAGATGACCCCCTACCTTGTGCAGACGCCGGTAGCTATTACTGTGCGCTTCAAGCACTACCAACCGAGTCAGATCCTCGCGTACCTACCGATATTCGAACGCATCGACGCGCACGCAGTACGCTACAACGCAACCGACATGGAAGAAGCGGCCCGAACGTTAGTATTCCTGCGCAATTATCGCGCCGATATCACACCATGAAAGGGAGCATAGAGAGCTCGGTTTGTCTTGGCCGGAGAAGATAATCAATGGAAAAGGAAGGATTGATACTCCATCAAGAGGGCTCAAAACGAAACCGTGTAAACCTCGCCAGAACCGCTACGACCATCATCGCAGTAGTGGTCCAGATTGGATTCGCCTTACCTTCTAAAACGCACCAGCTCCCCCTAGCGGAGCCAGAGAGCGTGAACATGTCGTCCGAGGGCCTCGAGCTTTTGGGCACCACGATGCAAAGCTACATCGATTCCAAGATGGTGGCCGGGACAGTGTCCCTTGTAGCGAGACAGGGGAAGGTTATCCACCTCAAAGCCCAGGGCTACCGGCACATCGAAGAGAACGCGGCAATGACCGAAGACACGATCTTTGTGATCATGTCGATGACCAAGCCCATAGTGAGCACGGCGCTCATGATGCTCTTTGAAGAGGGCTATTTTCTACTGGACGATCCCATTTCCAAGTACCTACCTGAATTCGCTAGCAAGAGTGTGGCCGTCAGGACCGAGGACGGCGTTGAGCGAGTTCCATCGAAACACCCCATTACCTTTCGCCACGTCCTGACCCATACTGCCGGCATCGACCCTTCCCCAAGAGTCATCTCCAGAGAAGAGCGCAGTTTGCTCCGTCCCAGGCCCACTCTGGAGGAAACTTTGGTGGCGAGAGCTCCCCTCCCCTTGGCTTTCCATCCGGGGGACAGGTGGAGTTACGGAAGTTCCACCGACTATGTAGCCCTCTTGGTCGAAAGGGTTTCTGGCCAGCGTCTCGACCAATTTCTCCAGCAACGCGTCTTCGGTCCGCTAGGCATGGTAGACACCTTCTACAATGTGCCCGCGTCGAAGGTGGGCCGCGTATCAGCCGTCTACAGTCCGTCAGGCCCAGGCAGCACGATCCAACTGCGGGTCGCCCCAGAAATCCAACCGCCAACCTCGTACTTTGGTGGCGTAGCGGGATTATCGTCGACAGCCGCCGACTACTTCCGGTTCGCACAGATGATCCTGAACGAGGGAGAACTGGATGGGGTTCGGCTTCTCAGGCCGTCAACGGTGAAGCTTATGATCACGAATCACACGGGAGACATGCCTGTGTACGGCATGGGTGGGGCCGGGTTCGGATTTGGGTTGGGCTTCAGCATGTTGACCGAACCGACCAGGTCTCGGGAAGGCCTCACAGAGGGAACCTTCGGGTGGCTGGGAATATGGGGTACTAGTTTCTGGATCGACCCAGCAGAGGAGCTGATTAGCATCCTCATGATGCAAATCACTTCCTACCGACATTTCAATATCCGGCAAGATTTTGCGAGATTGGCTATAAACGCAATCACTGAGAGTTTTAAGTTGGGACTCCAAGACATTCGGGCGTATACATCAATCGAGCGGTACGCTACAAGTGAGCGAGGACGACCCTAGAAACCATGGGAGGTATGCGTTGAGCTATACGCGCCGTCAATTTCTTGAGTCGGCCTCGGCGGCCGGCTTCATCACACCACTAGGCATCAAGAACGAGGATGCAGCGCCACCTGAAAAGGAACGGGCCAAATCACCCGAGGTAGTGAACCCCGTCCAATCGACCAACGACCCCCTGGGGGTACGCAGCGATTTCCCAGTCGTCGAGGAACGCCTTTACCTGAATTCGCCGTACATCACACCGTCACCACAGCAGGTAATCGATGCTGGGAACGCCTTCTGGAAGGCAAAGAGCCACAATCCAATATTGCTCGGGGACATGCTGGCCGAAACAACGCGTGTGCGGCAGCAGTTTGCGCAGCTCATCGGAGCGGTCGAAACCGAGGTCAGTATTCTTGATGCTACGAGCGCAGGGGAGAATCTGGTGGCGGGATCACTCGATCTAGAAAGCGGTGACAACGTGGTCGTTGACGACCTTCACTACGAGACCACCTACGCCCTATACCGCAACCTTGCCGAGACCCGCGGCATCGAGCTTCGCATCGTTCGTAGTGACAATGGTGCCGCCACTCCCGAGGAATTTGAAGAACTAGTCGATGATGCCACGCGCCTTGTCTCAGTCGCCTGGGTATCGCACCAAAACGGATACGCCCACGACTTGCGGGCCCTTGCAGACCTCGCCCATGAGCACGGTGCGTACCTTTACACCGACGCCATTCAAGGAATCGGTATGCTACCTCTGGATGTTCGCGAAACCGGTGTCGACTTTCTAACGGCGGGAACTTATAAGTGGCTGCTTGGCGGCTACGGTGTCGCCCCCTTCTTCGTACGTTCAGAGCTTCTGGATACAATCGAACCCGATCGATCTGGCTCGCTCAACATCGCCGAAGAGCTTCCCGATTTTCATTTCGAACTACACAACGATGCCCGAAAATATCTCTATGCCACACCTGCTTTCGGTGCTATCTATCAGCTTGGCGCCGCGCTTAACTACCTGAACAACGTTGGTATCGCCAATATCGAACACCACACTGTTGCTCTTGCCCAGCGTCTTCACGATGGCCTGTCAGCCCAGGGTCACCGGCTACTGACGCCTCCGGAAAATGGCTCCGCCATAGTCCTTTTCGAGCACAATCACGATCCCGAAACTGTCCGTCAATCGCTCGAAAACGCAGCTGTTAACGTAACTTCCCGCGAAGAAGGAATGCAAATACGAGTCGGCGCAGCTCTTTTTAACAATCAGATGGAGATCGATCAGTTTCTGGAAATTGCGGATGGTTGGCGATGATAGATGTAGTCCATGTCCGGCCTCTCAGTCCCAAAGTAATGCACCCAGACATAGACTGATTGAAAGCAAGCTGCGATTATCGCCAGCTTGGAAGCGGCCAGGATTCCGAATAACCATACCGACTGGATGGCAAAGGTGTACATCGCGTTTTTTGTCCACCTGAAGATGCCCAGACGAACCATCGGCTTGGTTCGATACGTGAGATCGAAGTGATCGATTCCAGCTGCCCGTTCGAACCCGAAGTACTGCTTGACGGAAAACATCGCGTAGCCAGCCAAGAGAAGAATCGGGGAAGCTAAAGCCCACCGCAGGCTCATGGACATTGGTAGGCTGGCTTGGTCCGCG
This sequence comes from Acidobacteriota bacterium, assembly GCA_036344375.1. Taxonomy (GTDB): domain Bacteria; phylum Acidobacteriota; class UBA890; order UBA890; family UBA890; genus UBA890. The sequence continues at coordinate 7,881 of JAYYTT010000091.1, forward strand.
ACTGCTAGCAGCAGCAGGCTCAAAAAGCGACTACTGAACAGGACGAAGAAGCCGATGGTATAGATGCGAAAGCCCCGCTTGAACCCCCATCGGGATGTCAGGAACTGGCTCCGAAGCTCCAGCCGCCAACATATCAAGACATAGATCTGATGCAGGATCGGAATCGACAAGGCCAAGCAGAACCAGGCGGAGACGGCGACCCCCTGCCAGTCTCCAGAGCCTGGGCTGAACAACACCAGGAGTGTTGGAACTACCGTAGCCAGGAATCCGAGGTGAAGGAATTGTCCCCGCAGCAATGAGGGTGGAGTGGTCTGCATGGTTGCGACCCGATGAAAAATTGATTGGTTGCCATCAGTCTTGCTGCCACTGAGCAATCTGTCCAGAGGCCTCCAAAGGCAACCATCGAAACTCTGCCACCACCGGTAAATAAGCGGCTTGCCCAGCGCGGGTTGTCACACGGCACCGCGACACTGTCTTTCGGTTAGCGGACGACGGGCAGAATGATGCGCGATGGATACACGGCCGATCTGCCCGATTGTCCCAGTTGTACCCATTTGTGTACCCTTTTTGACCTGCAATGGACCCTAAAGCGGCGGAGTTTCCTGGTGTTTAATCTTTGGTCAGTTGTTCATTTTCTCCAATGGTTTGTAATTGGCAGATTTCTCTTAAGAAACTGGTACGTTTTTTTGGTTCTTTCAATTGGGTGGGAATTACTTGAACTTATCTTGCCACATGAGTTTGCAAGAGAGTCGACAGTAAATAAGTTAGGTGATGTAGGTGTTAATTGTTTGGGTTTCTATCTAGGCAATTTGTCGAAGAACTGGCCGCTTAGAACGGACTAGGGAACACTGAGACCCGGGCCCACCATCTATGAGCGTGAGGACCTGGTGATGAAGCAAACGATCCGGGCGCTAACCAGCGTCATCGTCTCCTGGCGAGGGTTACCCGTGAAACTTAGAGGCCATCCGCGTAGAGTTTCCGGCATCCAAGTAGGTACTCAGATCAGGTGACGTCGACAGGCGGTCACATGACTCGATAGGAGCATGGAAACATGTCGAAAAAGATGATCGTGCCGTGCCTCCGTGCAGCCGGGTTCGCAGTCCTCTTCATGCTCCATTCCGCCCACGTGTCGGCACAGGTTCCTGCGGAGGCCGAAGCGAGGCTGCGGGGCATTTACGAACGAGGCGAGCTCGATGCCCGGTCTTTTCGGGAGCCATGGCTCCCGGATGGCTCTGGCTACACGGCGCTGGAAGCGCCGGCCGGGGTGAACGAACGTGAGCTCGTAACCTACGATGCAGCTAGCGGCCAGCGTACTGTGCTGGTCTCCCTGGGACAGCTCATTCCTCCCGGCGGTACCGAGCCCCTTGCGATCGAAAGCTACACGTTCGCACCGGACGAGAGCTGGTTGCTGTTGCAGACGAGCAGGAACGATCCCGAAGGCCGCGTCGACGAGTACTGGAAGTTGGAACGGGCGTCGGGGACTCTTCGCAGGGTGGTCGCTGGCGGGTCGAACCGCATTTCTCCCGACGGCCAGCGCATCCTTTACGCTGAGCAGGGGAATCTGCACGTCTACGATCTGCGCAGTGATCGGACGATTGCCGTCACGAAGACCGGCGTCGCTGGCGCGGTTTCGAACGGTAATGCGACCTGGAGTCCCGATGGAAAGTGGATCGCCTTCGTAGAGACTGACAGGTCCGATGTTCGACTCAGGTCGATGCTCGTCCCGACCGATCCGTCGTATCCAGAGGCCAGGGAAGTCCGCTTCGCCAGGGTTGGCGAGACCATTCCCGCGCTTCGTATCGGCGTCGTCGACGTCCAGGGCGGCGAGACGCGCTGGCTTTCCATCGCCACGCCGGCAGAGGGCTTCTATCTCGGACAGGTCGGCTGGGCCGGAAACTCCAACGAGCTGCTGATCGAGAAACTGAGCCGCTTCCGCGACGAGCGCGAATTCCTCGTCGCCAACGTTCGTATCGGTGCGATCACCCGCATCTTCCAAGAATCCGATCCTTCCTGGGTCATCGCTAGCTACCGGACCAACGCCGGGCTTGAGTGGATCCGCGACGGCCGCGCATTCCTCGTGCTCAGCGAAGCCGACGGCTGGCGGCATGCTTACGTCTACTCGCGCGGCGGCGATCAACAGACCCTTCTGACGCCCGGCTCGTTCGACATTATCGAGCGCGGCGTGGTGACTGAAGCGGAAGAGTGGTTCTACTACTCCGCCTCTCCCGACAACGCTACTCAGAAGTATCTCTACCGGGTGCGGCTGGACGGCGCCGGAGAGCCCGAGCGGATCACGCCCGTGGACCAGCCCGGCTGGCACGACTACGACTTCTCGCCCGGCGCCCGGTGGGCGTTCCACACCTACTCGACGTTCGATGCTCCCCCGGTTACCGAGCTCGTGGAATTGTCGGAGCATCGTGTCGTGCGCGTGCTCGAGGACAACAGCGAACTGCGCAAAACCGTCGCGCCGATGATCTCCCAGCCAACCGAGTTTCTCGAGCTGGACATCGGCGGCGGCGTGAGCATGGATGCATGGATGATCAAGCCCCGCGATTTCGATCCGTCCCGGAAGTATCCGGTTCTCGTTTTTGTGTACGGCGAGCCCCACGCACAGCAGGTTCTGGACGCTTGGGGCCGAGGTAACGCAAACTACCATCGTGTGATGGCCAGTCTCGGCTATCTCGTAGTGTGCATGGACGGGCGTGGCACGCCGGCGCCAAAGGGAGCCGCGTGGAGGCGGGCCGTGTTTGGCAGCCTTGGTCCGCTGTCCACAGAGGAACAGGCAGCCGGAGTACTTGAGCTTGGCCGTATCCTCCCCTACGCCGACTTGTCCCGAGTCGGTATCTGGGGGTGGAGCGGTGGTGGTTCGAACACGCTGAACGCGATGTTTCGGCGGCCTGATGTCTATCATGTCGGGATCGCCGTGGCCCCCAAGCCGCAGCCGCACCTCTACAACGCCTGGTTCCAGGAGATCTACATGCGCACCCGCGAGGTGAATCCGGAGGGATACCGCCAGTCCGCCCCGATCAACTTTGCCGAAGGCTTGGAGGGAAACCTCCTGATCATCCACGGCACGGGAGAAACCAACACCCATCTGGAGATCACGGAGGGGCTCGTTGATCGTCTCATCGAACTGGGCAAGTCGTTCGACTACATGACGTATCCAAACCGCGACCACGGTATTCGTATAGGCAGGGGCACATCGTTACACCTGCGCATGCTGATGATTCGGTACCTGCTCACACACCTGCCCCCCGACCCTCGGTAGCCGGGGCGCTAACCAACGTGGCGAGTTCCTCATCGGTCAGGACGCTCAGGTCTATGGTCGGTTGCAGGTCAAAAAGGGTACATAAATGGGTACACCTGGGACAATCGGGCAGATCGGCCGTGTAGCGATACCTTCCTGGATCGCTGTAAACTCTTAGCGAGAAAGGGTTTCCATCTGGCGCGCCCGTAGCTCAGTCCGGATAGAGCAGTGGACTTCTAAACGGGTTTGCGCGATATTCCTGAACCCTTTACTGGCGCGGGTTTGCGCCGAAACCCTTGTAGCCATTGGGCGCGATATCGCCTGATATCTTCTGAAACGTCTCCGAGATCTCCGTCATCTCCGGCGTTTTGGGGACAATTACGGGGACAATTATGGGGACCATTATGGGGACCATTCTTGTCACCGCCTGATCGACGGTTTCCCGTGAAATTCCGCCGCCAGCGGCGTAGAGTTTCCGGCATCCGCTGGTGGCATCTGGTACCACAGCGAGAAGGGCATCGTCCGCGCGTCAATTACATCCGCGTGGGTCATCCTTGGCTGGGGCATCGGACTTGCGCGGCATGCCTGGTGCGCTTACGGAGAGCGCCCCATCACCGAAGAGGAGCTCCTATTTGAGATGAAAAGGGGGGGCGCTGCCTGAAATCTTCGATTAGGATGATGCCATTGACAATGTGTACCAGCGTTTACTTGTGCACACCAACCTACAACGATGGGAAAACCATGATTTCGTATCAGCGAAATACAACCCTGATCACCAGCGTGGTGGTTATTAGTTTGATCTTTGTTGCCACTGCATGGGCAGCCACTGGAGCGGCAAATGAACAACGTCAGATCAGGGCAGGAATGCCTGGCCCGGCCGTCTGGGTAGAGGAGGAAATGGACTGTTTGCAGGGATTCCCCGCGCGGGCGGGCGTGTTTCTCATGGATCAAGGAATCGGGGGGAAGGCCGAGATCGCCTCGCGGCTGATGCACGAAGTGGAAGGCGTGGCATCCCGTGCCCTGCCAGGCACCGTTATCGTTGAAGTCCTGAAGGAAGTCGGTAGCACCGGGAGGCAAGAAGGCGAAATCCACCAAGAGATGAAGATCCTGAAGGAGGCCGGTGGGGCCGAGGGACAAGGGGGTGAGATTCACCAAGAAATACGGATTCTGAAGGAGTCCGGTGACGTCGAGGGCCAGGAGGATGAGGTTCGTCAGGAGATGGAGATTCATCTGGCACGTCCGTTCGCCTCCAACTGCCCCGGTGAGATGGCAAGCCGTGTCCTTGCTAACGCCGAAGAAATTGGCCTGGACGAAAATCAGGAAAACGAGATACGCGCCCTGCACCGAGAGAATCGGCGAGCCGAGATTCGTCGTAACGCGGAGATTCAGATCGCCGAGATGGACCTTGATGAAATGATGGGTGCCGAAGATCTGGACCTGGACG
>JAYYTT010000092.1:0-3056 GCA_036344375.1 Acidobacteriota bacterium
TTCAACCGGTCTTGCAACCGATACGCCATTGGCCCAACTGACGAGTGAATCATGGTACTCGGGCCCACGTTCAACCGCTCCAGCCAGCATTAAAAGATCGGTCTCGATCCCGCTTATTCCATACGAAACCGCGAGCCCTGCAAGTGAATCGGCTTCAGTCAGCAACCGCCGCAGGCCACATAACCAAACACCCTGGCTACGCCCACGCAAACTCCACAGAGAATTGTCATCCATCAGCCCACCGTTGTCGGGGGAGCAATGTCGTAATCAGGTCGCTAGGAGCGCGCGGGCACGCTTCTCGACGTTATCCGGAGTAAACCCGAACTTCTCCATATTGGTCCGCCCAGGAGCAGAAGCGCCGTAACGATCAATGCTGATTACTTCCCCAGAAAGACCGATGTAGCGACTCCAGCCAAAAGATGATCCAGCCTCAACTGCCAATCGTTTCTCGACATTCGGCGGAAGTACCTTGTCGCGATAAGACTCATCCTGTTGCTCGAACAGTTCCCACGACGGCATCGAGACAACACGAGCACTGATGCCCGAAGCAATCAGCCGCTGCCACACTTGGAGCACGATATGGACCTCTGACCCGGATCCCAGCAAGATGATATCTGGCTCACCAGATTGATTGTCAGCCAAGATATAGGCGCCTTGGGCAAGATTGGTTGCAGTAGCAATGTCTTCAGCGATGCTCGACAAAACAGGAAGCTTCTGACGCGTCAGTACTAAAGCTGTAGGAACGTCGGGGCACTGCACAGCCACCCGCCAGGCCTCGCTTGTCTCATTAGCATCGGCCGGTCGTATGACCACTAAGCCTGGTACGGATCGCAACGAGGCCAGATGCTCAATCGGCTGGTGCGTCGGCCCGTCTTCTCCAACCCCTATGCTGTCATGCGTGTACACGTAAATGACCCGCTGCCCCATGAGCGCCGCTAGCCGAATCGAAGGACGCATGTAATCTGAAAATATCAGGAACGTACCACCGTACGGGATAAAACCACGGTGCAGTGCCATACCATTGAGAATTGCTCCCATGCCATGTTCGCGGACCCCGAACCGGATATTGCGGGCATCGTAGACTCCGTTGTTGAAGTCCGCTTCACCGACGATGTCAGTCTTGTTAGAACCTGCCAGGTCAGCCGACCCTCCCATCAATTCAGGTAACCGGGCGGCAAGAGCATTAAGCGCTTTCCCCGAGGCGGCTCGCGTCGCAATCGGATCATCCTCGGCAACAAACAGGGGCAGATCTTCGTCCCAACCATCGGCGAGGCGACCATCGAGTCGACGCTTTAATTCATCAGCTTCTGACTTGTGGGTAAGGCGATACGAGTCCCACAGTTCCTGCCATTGCTTCTGCAAAGAACCGCCGCGCCCACCCGCCACCCTAAAATGAGCGGTCACCTCGGCTGGTATCTCAAACCTAGCGTTGGCTGGCCAATCGAGATTTTCTTTTGTCAGTCGAACTTCTTCTTCGCCCAGCGGTTCACCGTGGGACTTCGACGTGTCCTGTCGGTTTGGGCTGCCATAGCCAATGTTAGTGCGCACTCTAATCAATGACGGTCGGTCGTCTTCAGCTTCGGTTAAGGCCAGGGCGTCAGTCAGAGCAGCGATGTCATTGCCATCCTCAACAAACTGCACGTGCCAACCATAGGATTCATAACGCTTCTCAACATCTTCACTGAAGGTAAGATCGGTGGAACCATCAATAGTTATCAAGTTGTCGTCGTAGAGAACCGTGAGCTTGTGAAGTCCCAGATGGCCAGCGATCGACGCTGCCTCCGACTGGACACCTTCCATTATGTCGCCGTCGCTGGCGATGACGTAAGTTCGATGGTCGATGATGTCGTGACCAGGGCGGTTGAACTCGGCTCCCAAACGAGCCTCAGCGAGTGCCATCCCGACAGCATTGCCGAATCCCTGCCCTAGCGGCCCAGTGGTCGTCTCGACACCCGGAGTGTGGCCGAACTCGGGATGGCCTGGTGTAACACTCCCCCACTGCCGGAATTGTTTGATGTCCTGGAGCGACAAATCGTGGCCAGTGAGGTGCAACAAGGCGTACAAAAGCATTGATCCATGCCCAGCCGAAAGCACGAAACGGTCACGGTTCGGCCACGTAGGGTCCTCTGGATTAAAGCGTAGGAAGCGTATCCATAGTGCGTAGGCCATCGGCGCCGCACCCATCGGCATCCCAGGATGGCCGGAGTTGGCCTCTTGTACGGCATCCGCTGCCAGCGTACGAATAGTATTGACGCACAGAGTGTCGAGGTCCTGTGCTACTGGGGGCACGTTAGTGGACATGAAAGCTCCCCTGAAGAATCAGACTTGGTTTAGTTCCCATCGGGTCACGCCAAGCTTGCGTGTCCATCTGCAAAGAGTCAAACCGCCCGTCGTAAAGGCGCCCAAACCCTTTCGCCAAGTCAACGTGCCAGACCTCGCAAGCTCAAGGATTGCCAGGGCATCGTGCAGTCAACCGGCGCAAAATGGACCATCAGGTAACCCCGTCGGCTCCCACCATCTCTTGGAGCTGCAGGCGATGCAGGCGAGCGTAGATTCCATCAAGGTCAAGTAATTCACGATGAGTGCCAACTTCTCGGATTACACCATGGTGCAACACGACGATACGATCCACGTTACGAATCGTCGACAGTCGGTGAGCAATAATTACCGCCGTGCGATCTTCAATCAACCTGTCGAGAGCACGCTGTATCTGAGCTTCGGTCTCTGAATCAACGCTTGAGGTGGCCTCATCGAGAACCAGAACCGAAGGACTACCAGCGAGTGCACGTGCGAACGCCAACAACTGCCGTTCACCGAAAGACAGGTTCGCACCACGTTCGCCGAGGCGCGTATCGTAACTGCCGGGTAGCGTCGTAATGAAGCGGTTAGCCTCAACAACACGAGCAGCATGCTTGACCGACTCGCGATCGAAGACCCCTAGGCCAACATTGGCAGCGATCGTATCAGTGAACATGAACACATCCTGTGGAACCGTCCCAAAAGCTCGCCGCAATGAATGCTGATCAATGCTCCGGATATCGATACCATCAACGGTG
>JAYYTT010000093.1:0-2306 GCA_036344375.1 Acidobacteriota bacterium
GCTGCCAAGTCGGCTTGGCATAATCGGGGCCGGCCCAATCGGGTCTGAGATGTCCCAAGCATTTGCTCGACTTGGCAGTTATGTGTCCCTCTTTGAGATGGCTGAGCATGTCCTGCCCCGTGAAGACCCAGATGCTGCTGAGATCGTGCAAAAGTCCATGGAAGCCGATGGGATTGATCTCCAGCTTGCCACCAACGTGCTCAAGGTCGAACAGAATGACACCAAGATCTCAGTCCATTTCGAGCGTCTCGGGGAAATATATGAGGAAACCTTCGATCAGTTGCTGGTTACGGTTGGTCGTACTCCGAACATTGAAAATCTTGGACTGAAAGCCGCTGGAATACAGTACGGACCTGAAGGGATTACGATCAATGATCGGCTGCAGACAACAAACTCTAAGGTTTTTGCCTGCGGTGACGTAGCTTCCGCTAATAAGTTTACCCACGTTGCCGATGCCCAAGCTCGCATAGTGATCAAAAACGCGTTGTTCTTCGGCCGTGCCCGCAGCTCCCTGCTCGTAGTCCCCTGGTGCACACACACTAGCCCTGAGGTTGCTCACGTCGGGTTATACGAAAAAGATGCCCTCGATCTCGGTTACAAAGTGGATACTTTGACTGTACCGTTCTCCGAGGTAGACCGGGCACTTCTTGAGGGGGAAGAGGATGGTTTCCTGAGAGTCCATCTGAAAAGGGGGAGTGACAGAATCCTCGGGGCCACGATGGTCGCAACTCATGCTGGCGACATGATTGGCGAGCTATGCTTGGCAATCACAGCCAAAGTCGGTCTGTCCAAGATCGCTGGAACAATCCACCCTTATCCGACCCAGGCCGAGGTGATCAAGAAGGCCGCCGACAAGTGGCAGCGCACGAAGCTAACACCGACCGTTAAGCAACTGTTTGAGTTCTGGTTTCGGATTTTTTCTTGAGCAGTTAGACGCGCCCGGCAATGTAGTTTTCAAGTTGCTGAATCATCACCTCTTGGTCCGACATGATTGACTTGACCACATCACCAATCGAGATTAAGCCGATTAGTCGATCATCTTCTAAAACCGGCAAATGCCGCACTCTTTGGTTAGTCATGCGCTCCATGCAATCCTTCATCGAATCAGTCTGACTAATCGTGGCGACCACATCAGTCATGATCTCGCTCACCGACGTCTCACGAGAGCGCTTACCCTCCAACGCCAACCGGCGAGCATAGTCCCGCTCGGAAACAATTCCGACAAGACGATCCTTGTCAACTACCACCAGAGCCCCGACTTCCTTGTCGGCCATCAATTCCAACGCCTCAAAAACTGTGGTGGTTGGCGTTGCCGTATAGACGTCACGTCCTTTAGCGTTTAAAACGTCGTCGACATATTGCATAAGAAAAAGTTTTTACACCTCAATGCCACCGGGCCGCAACATAGCGAAGCAACTCAGCCTCGGTTTACAGAGACACACCCGCTATTATCCTCCCCATAGAACGTAATGCAAGAATAGTAGTTTTGACATTCGGGCGTTTTTTGCGCAGTAACTAGGCGTGCAGAACTCATCGCTAACTACAACATTAATATGCCGAGGTGGCGGAATTGGCAGACGCGCCGGACTCAAAATCCGGTGCCCGCAAGGGCGTGAGGGTTCGAGTCCCTCCCTCGGTACTTTCGCTGTAACGGATTCGCCGCAAGGGTTTCGGCGGACGTCGGTCACATAACTCTCGACGATTCAACCGCTAGGGGCAGGAGACCATCTCTATGAGGTCGCTAAGTAGAGCACTCGTGGTGTTCGTAATGCTCGCCTGGGCCCCGGGACCACCGTCTGTGGACACTGCTTCTGCGCTGCCACAGACCACCGGCAAGCGCGTACCCGCGGAGTGGGAGCCGCAGGAGGCGATGTGGCTGCAATGGCCGGGCCGTTGGGAGAAAGTGTATGAGCCCGCCTTCGTCAAGATGACAGGGGTCATCGTGCAGTATGAGAAGCTCCACATCCTGTACGGATCGGACGGGGTTCGGAATGAGGCGCGCGCCGCGTTATCGAACGCCGGCACCGACCCCGACCACGTCAACATCGTGTGGCACGCGATTCCCAACGACAGCGCCTGGATGCGTGACAACGGGCCCGTGTACGTGATCGATGACGGTGAATTGCGGATCCAGAACTGGGGCTTCGACGCCTGGGGCGGAGCCTTCGGCACCGACATTCGCTACGAGAGCGACAATGCGGTGCCGGAGAAAGTGGGCGAGTACCTGGGCCTGCCGGTCGATACCGTCGAGATCGTGCACGAGCGCGGCAACCTGGAGTTCAACGGCGTCGACACGGTAATCCTCA
>JAYYTT010000094.1:0-2840 GCA_036344375.1 Acidobacteriota bacterium
TTTCAAGGTCAATGGCAGTGGGTTGACCTTCGACGAGCGTCAATGGGGACGGGAAGTCGTCAACCCAAACCTCTGACCGTCCCTGGGTAAAACGCTCAAGGTAAGTGTTTTCACCTTGGTCGCGGCCAACTACCATTTTTACGTCGCCACTGAGGCGGAAATGGCGTCCCACCTTAAGTAGCATCATGTCGTCAGGCGTAACATCGGTGCCCCGATGGGCGAGGAAATCGCGTAGCTTTCGGGCGTAGTTTTCGTCAGGCAAAGAACAGCATCCACCCGCCGGCTGAGGGTAGTCGATAATCTTAAAATGATTGGCTAGTTCCATTTGTTTCTTCCTGGACCGGCCTGAAATGTTAAAGAGTTTCTCGCGGTCCACCCAGCCCCGCTCCTCGGGAATCGATTCCGGCAATAATCTAGCACTGAGTGGGCGAAGCAAGAGGCGACCCAGACCGGACTCTTCTGCGACATCGTCTAATGGAGGGCGACGTTGGCTCATGGGGCGTTGGCCCAGAACCTCCCCTGTAAAGACAAAATGGTACCCGCGCTCCTCCATGATTTCTCTGGTTTTCTGCAGCATGAAAATGCGGCAATCGATACACGGGTTCATCCCTGACCCGTAGCCAAACTTTGGATTAAGGACCACTTCGGGAAGATACTCATCTTTGATATCGATGATCTCGATTGGAATTTTCAAGTCGGCACCTGCACGAAGAGCCTCGTTCCTGTAGGGCTTATCAGGGTTGCTCCGGTTGCCTAGGATGCGGTGGCGGTCTGCGAGACAAAAACCTGTCGAGAAATGCAGGCCGAGCACCTCAACCTTTTGGGCTTGCATGACACGGGCAGCCAAGGTGGAGTCAAGACCACCAGAGAGAAGTCCGAGAGCTCTAATTTGTTCATTCATTTTCGTTAGGCTTCGCGGTGACGATAATCAGCAGAGATTAACAGACGTCAGGGACCCCTGACAGATTAGGGCCAAATCAGACAGTGGTGAGAGACCCGTGCCCCGCTTCTCCCTAAGTGGGAGGCAAGTTGAAACATCACTCGGACACCTTGCCGGGCTCGGCCGGATAGAGTCTCGCCATTATGTTAGCCCCGGCTTCCAGGCCAGTAGACCGCTTCGAGAAACGGTTGCCATTGCGGATGAGGGGGGGCGTTGCCCACTGGCGTTAGTGCCGGATGCCACTGAGGCCGCTTCGGTTTCCGGGAAGGGTACATCTCGGCTTCTTCAGGAAGCCTGTTTGCCTTGCGCCTGTTACACGGAAGGCAAGCCACGACGACATTGTCCCAAGTGGATCCGCCGCCCCGTGATCGCGGCACCATGTGGTCGATGTTCAGCTCCGGCTTTTTGCCCTTCATGCCGCAATACTGGCAACGATATTGATCGCGCAAATAGATATTGGCGCGAGTGAACTTTACACGAGAGCGCGGAACCCTGTCGAAGCGCGTTAACTGGACAACACGGGGCACACGAACACGTGTCGTAACCCCTTGTAGGAATTCATCAGAGGTGGACCGGGAATCGTGAAGGATACTTGTCCAGCCAGGCCAATCATGGGCAACGTAGTCCTGGTCGAAAGCCTTAGCACGGCCAGCGTACAACAAGCAGACTGCACGGCGCGCAGTCGTGATGTGCACTGGCTGCCAAAGCCGGTTCAGGACAAGAACATTTCCTCCAAGCATGTCACCCTTGAATATAGATCTATGAATCTTCCCAAGTATTTCCAAGCCTAACAGCTCTATGATTGCCGTTCAGGCCGTCCGAACCTCATTGTCTGTCATCCAATTACCGTAGAGCGCCGTACTCCGCGAGAATCTGACGTACCCGTTCCAGAGGAAGAGCCTCGACGCGACGCCCACCGAAGCCATCCACCGTTTCAGCCATGAAAAGACTGTTGTAGATTGCTTCTTCGGTGGCTTCAATTGCTGCTTGAAACAGGGGTGACATGGCGTCCGTTGGCAGTGTTCGTGCCGCCGGAGGTGTGCCCGCATCCGGGCCAGAGCGCAAAGCTGGATTGGTAGAAAATGCGATTACATAGTCCCCACTGCCGTTACTGAAACTGGAACCAGTCCGAGCCATCCCCATTAGGGCGCGTAGCCCCAGCCGTTCAAGTCCCCGATGTTGCAGCGGAGCGTCAGTTGCAACGATTATCATGCACGAGCCGTCACCAATCGAAACATCTTGATCGAAATTTTCCCCTTCGAGCCGAGCGCCAACAGGAGCACCATTGATGAGTAAGCTCCGGCGCGCCCCGTAGTTGGTTTGTACGAGCACGCCAACTGTCCAGTTCTCCGACATTTCACCAACAACCCGGGAAGATGTGCCTATGCCGCCCTTAAAGCCGAACGCAACCGTTCCGGTTCCGGCGCCTACCGCCCCTTCCCGAACAGGCCCGGTAATGGCACCCTGGATGGCTGAGTAGACATGATCAGGTTGAATTGGTCGCGCACGGATATCGCTTAACCTTCCATCGTTAGTTTCGCCGACGACCGGATTAATAGAGCGAACATTTTCATTTCCTGGAAGCTCAAGCATGTAGCTCATTAGGGCATCTGCGACACGCGGTACGCTGAGAGTGCCAGTTAACAAAACAGGCGTTTCAAGGGTTCCTAGCTCTTGGACTTGACTGAGGCCAGCGAGTTTTCCGAAGCCATTCCCCACCACAATTGCAGCGGGAACCTTGGAGCGAAATAGGTTTCCATCGTGCGGAAGGATCGCCGTAACACCAGTTCGAAATCGGTCCCCTTCATGGATGGTGGTATGGCCTACGCTGACACCATCAACATCAGTGATGGCGTTATATGTCCCCGGCGTCAGTATTCCCGGAGCGACCCCCATCTCC
>JAYYTT010000095.1:0-16467 GCA_036344375.1 Acidobacteriota bacterium
TTCGGAGACTCCCGTTTCTGACGGCGAACGAATATACGCCTACTTCGGAAACGTCGGAGTGTTCGCCTTAGATCTCAAGGGAAATGTACTTTGGGGAAAACGGTTTGAACCGGCCCGTATCCGTTACGGGTGGGGCACAGCTGCTTCCCCGGTCTTATACGACGACAGGCTGTACATTCTCAACGACAACGATGAAAAGTCATTCATGGTGGTACTTGATGCCGCGACTGGTGACGAGATCTGGCGCATTGACCGCGAGGAGGGTTCCAACTGGGCAACGCCTTACATTTGGGAAAACAATCTCCGCACCGAGATCGTTACCTCAGGAACTGACAAGGTTCGTTCCTACGACCTCGAGGGCAACCTGCTATGGGAACTTGCCGGGATGTCATCGATTACTATCCCCACGCCCTTTTCGAAGTTTGGCTTGCTCTACATCGCATCCGGCTATATTGGCGACCAACGTCGTCCAGTCTTCGCGGTGCGCCCAGGGGCTAGCGGCGACATTACATTGGGCGAGAATGAGATGAACAGCGAACACATCGCCTGGTTCTTGCCCCAGGGGGGACCATACAACCCGTCCCCCATTGTCTACGGGGACTACTACTACACCCTTTATGATCGAGGCCTCTTTACCTCCCATGACGCCAGGACTGGGGAGCCAATCTACGGCCGCCAAAGAATCACTCGGGGCGGCACGGGGTTCTCGGCATCACCATGGGCCTACGACGGCAAGATTTTCGCCCTTTCAGAGGACGGAGACACTTTCGTAATCAAGGCAGGGCCGAAGTTCGAGATCCTGGGGGTAAATGCCCTTGACGAGTTCACGATGGCAACACCCGCGATTGCTCGCAACAGTATAGTGATCCGGACTTTGTCGAAGCTCTACCGGATTACCTTTGAATCCAACATCGAGGATAATGAGCGCCTAATACGCTAATCAATAATGGGCTCTATCCAATCGCGGTCACCACGCTGAGTCGACCCGTTGCGCTCCCGCCTCGGGCGAAAAATTGTGCAACGGAGCATAAGCACGTTCTGTCGATCTTTAGGACATAGATGACTTAAGCCTCAAACATAATCGGGCACGGAGAAATCTTATGTACCGTCGAACAACAGTACTGATTATCGTGGCAATACTCTGGGCTGTTGGCCCGATTCTGGGCCAAGAGAATCAGGCTGACGAAAGCAGTTCATTGAGCACAAAGCCCCAGGGCCAGTTGCGATACGTTAACCCGCTCGTGATGGAAAACGCTGGGCGACTTGCCGATCCCACAGTTATTAAGTTTCAAGAAACCTACTACCTATATCTCACGGGGGGAGTTTCGCCCGGCGGTCGTTTGGGAGCGGCCGTCTGGTCATCCACTGATTTAGTGAACTGGAAGCATCACGATGTCTCCATCGCAGGAGATCGCGGAATCGGCGCGCCGACCGCTTTTGAATATGAAGGTTACGTATACCTAGCTGGAAACGACACCGGCCTTTTTCGTAGTCGCAACCCGCTGGGCCCCTTTGAGTTCTTCGGCGATTTTGTCGATGAACACGGGCACAGGCTCGAAAGGAGCCTTCACGACTTTTGCCGCGGCTGTGCCGACGGGGGCGTTTTTGACGCTGCCGTTTTCGTCGATGACGACAGTCGAGTGTACCTATACTACGCGGGTGGCGCTGCCGACGGCGTATACGGAGTGGAGCTTGATAGCGCCGACCTAAGAAAGTTTGTGGGAACGGCCAAGCATTTCTTTCGCTTCGAGCCTTCCCACATCTGGGAGCGATACGGCAGTCGCAACGAAATGAGCACTCAAAGCTGGATCGAAGGGCCCTGGATAACCAAGCACAGTGGGACTTATTACCTGCAGTACGCTGCACCAGGGACCGAATGGAAAACATATGGGATAGGCGTTTACACAAGCCAGGATCCCTTGGGCCCATTCGACTACTACGATGGGAGCCCGATTCTCGTGCACAACGGGGGGCTGATCAACGGCTCTGGACACCACAGTGTCGTCGAAGGCCCCGACGGTAATTTGTGGGCGATCTATACCTTGCTGTACCGAAACTGGAATCGGATGTTTGAGCGACGTATTGGTATGGACCCCGTTGGCTTCGATGCAAACGGCAACATGTTCATAAAGGGGCCATCAGAGACTCCGCAGTGGGCACCTGGTGTTAGCGCGAAACCCTGGGAAGACAATGACGCTGATGCGATTCCTTTGTCAGAAGACAAAATTTACATCGCTAGCAGCGAGGCCCCGGGCCGAAACGCCCCCTATGCCCTCGACAACAATGCCAGAACTTGGTGGGCACCTGAAGACAACGATGAAGAACGATGGCTAGAAATCGATCTCGGTGCAGGCGAGGAACAAGACTACGTCGTAGATTCAGCGCGCATTCTTTTCACGTTGCCGGAGGGGGATGTAGAAGATGACTACAGTCCCAACAAAGACGGTGCCACAGCTCGCTTCCGTCAATACAAAATCGAGGTCTCCATGGACGGCGAAACCTTTACCACCGTCGTGGACAAGACTGGAAACGATCGCGACAACGCCGTCGAGTTCGATGAGATCACACCGACAGAATGTCGTTACGTCAGGCTGACTATTGCTGCCTGGCCAACAAACCTACCCATCGGCGTACTGGAATTCACGGTTTTTGGCCGCCCTATTCCCTATTGAGACCCGTCACCTGCCTTCGGATAGACCATGTCTCCTTCGTAGTCCCTAAGACCACAAAACCCATACACCTCGAAACCGTTTTCTTGCAATAAAGCCGCGGCACGCGCGGCTCGGCCACCGCCGTTTCAGGCGGTGAGAATGGGTCGATCGCGAGGCAGTTCATTGAGCCGATCCGCGAGTTCATCAATTGGAATGTTGGTGTAGCCCGCTACCGTACCGAACTCTTCGAGTTCACTCGGGCGACGCACATCGAGTAAAAACACCTCATCACCCGCGAAAACTTCGGCGAGTTCCTCGAAACCGATGCGTCGAGTTTCCTCGGCAACCTGCGTTACAGTTTCCCCCGGAACGTTTGTTGCTTCACCCTCTGGCGAACTTTGACAGGCTACGCTCACGAATCCAGCGATGGCAACTATGGCGTAGAACTTAATGGCACTCATATTCTCCTCCTGAGTTAAGCGTGCCAATAATAAGCATTTTCCGCAGCTAGATGCCAATTACGGCATAAACTTTTCTGTGGAGCATAGAATGGCATTGCTATGGGCGCACAATGCAGAGAGTTGACAGCAATCTTCGTGGCGACAGCAATACTCGCCTGTGTACCACCTCCCGGTAGCGTATTACGGCTAAACGATGCCGCCATTGGAGAGCTTGATCCTCACAAGGGTTCCGACTACGCCGACTCGATCTTGATGTTCAACGTCTATGACTTTCTCGTGCGGCCCGGAGAGGGGAACAAGATTGCACCGGATCTGGCGACCTCCTGGGCCGTCAGCGACGATGGTCTTAGTTACAAGTTTAAGCTTCGTGACGATGTCGTGTTCCATGACAGTTCGCCGTTGCGAGCCGCAGATGTTGTGTTCTCGGCACGCCGGATGCTGGAGCTGAATCGGGGCTATTCATATCTATTCCCCGACTACGAGGTTGAAGCACTAGATTCATCAACTGTGCAGTTCAGATTACGGCAACCGTTCGCACCATTCTTAGCGAGCCTGGTGCGCCTGGCGATAGTCAATGAGGACCGCGTTCGCGCGAACCTTGAGGCCGGTACCTTCAGCGACCTCGGGGACTACGGGAGCTTATTTCTTTCCTCTAAGGACGCAGGAAGCGGCGCTTATCGAGTAGTAAGCCACAACCCACGTGAACTTACCGTAATGCAACGCCTTGATGATCACTTCAGAGGCTATGCCAACCAAGCACCTGAGATCGTGCGCCTCAAGTACTCCATGCAGATTCCTACGGTGCGAGCCCTGATGAGCCGTGGCGAGCACGAGATGACCCGTATGACCCTGCCACGCGAAATTCTGCAGGCGCTGGCTAAGGAACCCGACATCGAGTTGGCGGTTGATGTGCGCGCTTCCAATCACTACATCAAGCTCAACACTCAACGGGCTCCAACCGACGACGTTCACTTCCGGCGAGCGATGGCCCTAGCTTTCGATTACGAAGCGCTAAGTAGTCTGCTGGAGGTCACCGAAGAATTTCGCAACGGAAGGCCATCGCGTGGCCCCTTGCCTCCTGGTGTGCTGGGCTACGATCCCTCGGCACCAACGCCACGTCGCGACCTTCAGGCGGCGCGTGCCGAACTCTCGTTGTCGCGCTACGCTGCCGAGCGGCATTCGATTGAAATTCAATGGGTGGCTGAGGTAGGTCCGAGTGAGCAGATCGCTTTGCTATTCCAACAGAACCTCGGAGAAATCGGCATGGATGTCCGCGTCATGCGGGCACCGTGGGCTCTCGTTCTGGACCGTGCAACACGTCCCGAAACAACGCCTCACGCCAATACGGTGGACGTGAGCGCCTATACCCCCGATCCCGATTCAATTCTCACCGCGATGTACCACTCTGACAATGCCGGGAGTTGGTCATCAATGGAGTGGCTTCAGGATCCCCAGATCGACGCTCGCATCGAGGAAGGTCGACACATCACAGATCTTGAGGTTCGCGAAAAACATTACCGCCAGCTGGCCCGTGACTTGGCAGCGCTGCAGCCAGCCATTTTTACATACGAGTCAGCTGTGGTGATCGCCAAACATCGTAGCGTGCGAGCCCCGCGCCTCGACGAGCCAGAACGAGCCATCGCAACCACGGGCGCCAATTACTTGTTTGCGGAAATGTCGTTGGGGCATTAGAGGATTCGTTAAGAACCCAGCAACCTCATTTGATTGTCGGCACTGCTGCCAATAATTCGCGTGTATATCCGTTCCTCGATGAGGTAAACACCGATCCGATTTCGCCCTTATCAACGATACTCCCGCCGCGCAGTACAACGACACGCTGTGCCAATGCCCGAGCTACGGCAAGATCATGGGTGATGAAGCAATAGGCGACGCGGTGTTTCACTTGCAGTTCACGAAGCAAACGTAACATCTTCGCTTGTACCGACACATCGAGCGCCGAAGTCGGCTCATCGAGTACTAACAGGTCAGGATTGCTTGCGAGGGCCCGAGCTAATGCCACCCTTTGACGTTGCCCGCCGGACAAGTCGTTCGGGTAGTGCAGTGCCAAGGCTGGTGGCAACCCCACAATGTCAAGAAGTTCTGCGATGCGGCGGTCGCGACCCTCGCGCGGGTACCCGTGCACAGCAAGCGGGAGAGTAATAGTACTTCCCACCGTCTTGGCAGGGTTAAGTGCGGAAAGGGGATTCTGCTGTACCACCTGGATCTGTCGCCGGGTTTCACGGCTTCTCCGGATCGTCAATTCTTGTCCGTCCAGTCGCACCGAGCCAGCGGTAGGTCGTTCGAGGCCGAGGATGATTTTGGCGAGGGTCGTTTTGCCGGATCCAGATTCGCCAACCACTGCCAGCGTCTCGCCGCGCCCAATCTCAAGATCGATAGCCTTGAGTGCAGGAATGCGCTGTGTCCCAACGCGATAGATCATCGAAATTCCTCGAAGTTCTAGCAGAGGAACAGTCATTCGTGAAACCTCTGACTACGAACATCACTGCTGCCTACAAAAACACAGCGCGCCTCATGTCCTGAGTCCACCAACCGCAGCGGAACCGGAACATGGCATTCCTGCGCAGCATGTGGACAGCGTGGCTGAAAACGGCAACCTGGGGGAGGTTGATGGTAGTCGGGGAGGTGGCCTTCAATACCTTTCGGCAACGCACCATCAAGTTGGGGGACCGCTGCCAACATGGCCTGCGTGTAGGGATGCCTAGCACCACCCAAAACTTGATCGGTCGAGCCAGATTCAACGATATTGCCAGCGTACATGACATACATGCGGTCCGTGTATTGCCGCACTAGGCCTAGGTCGTGACTGATTAGCAACAAGCTAGATCCGTTGGCAGTTATAGCTTCAACGAGAAGGTCCAGCGCTTGGCGCTGCACACGTGTGTCTAGTGCGGTTGCCGGTTCGTCAGCAACAATCAAGTCTGGCTCGTTGATCAATGCCATGGCTATGAGTACCCGCTGCGCCATGCCACCGCTAAGCTGAAATGGATATGCCGCTAGTACACGGTCGGGGTCCTCGATCGCCACGCGTTCAAGCATGTCGCGGATACAACCCACTGGCTGGTTCTTGGTCACAGCTCTCATCTGGTCAGCGATGGTGAACACCGGGTTCAACGCAGCCAGCGGGTCTTGAAAGATCATCGCGGCTCGGCAACCGCGAATCTTTGACCAAACTACTTGATCTGCTGGCAAGAGAGATGTTTCGTCCAGCATCACTCGACCGTCGATATCAACTTCGCCTCCCTCAAGCAGACCGAACACGACTCGCGCGGTGAGAGACTTGCCACACCCTGACTCGCCCACCAGTGCAACCTTCTCACCACGCCGCACCTCGAGGCTAACATTCTCAATAACCCGGGCCTTGCCTTCGAAACCCCGAAAGCTGACGCTCAAGTCCCGAATCTCTAACATCGTTAGCTCTCTACCCCGAACAGGTCCCGAAGACCGTCGCCCAGCAGGTTAAAACCCAGCACAACAACAAGTATCGCCAAGCTAGCAAACACTGGCTGCCACCACACATCGGGCAACAAGGCAGTACCTTCGGCCACCATCGTGCCAAGATCCGGTGTCGGTGGCTGCGCACCGAGACCTATAAAACCGAGGCTAGAGCCAAGTAAGATCACGAAGCCCATATCGAGCGTCATCTTGGTGAGCACGGTGCCGCTCGTAACCGGAAGAATCTCAGTAAACATCATACGCGTGGCAGACGCACCAGTTACATGCGCAGCGGTGATGTATTCCTCCGTGCAAATCGATCGTGTTTGGTTGTAGACCAGCCTCGCATACCAAGGCCACCAGCCAACAGCGACAGCGATCATTGTCATTGTCAAGGAAGGCGCAAACAGCCCCAGAATCGCCATGGCCAAAACTAGTGACGGTACCGCAAGAAAGATGTC
The DNA here is from genome assembly GCA_036344375.1 of Acidobacteriota bacterium. Classification (GTDB taxonomy): domain Bacteria; phylum Acidobacteriota; class UBA890; order UBA890; family UBA890; genus UBA890. The sequence goes on from JAYYTT010000095.1 coordinate 7,027, forward strand.
AGTAATGCGCATGGCCACTGTTTCGGTCCAGCCACCGAGGTACCCGGCACACAATCCCACAATTACGCCCACGGGAACTGCCAGAGCGAGAACTACGATGCTGAGCAACATGGAACTACGATAGGCAAACAACAATCGACTAAATACATCGCGGCCAACAGCATCGGTACCCATCAAGTGCTGAGCGTCGGGAGCACGATAGATGTTCTCAACGTCAACGAAACGCCCGGCGTGCTCAGGATAGGGGGCGATCAACGGCGCTGCGAGAGCCCCCACACTCACCAAGGAAACGATCACCAGGCCAATAACCTGGAAACGCCCGCGACTGAACCGGTACCAGGCAATGCGCCCCCTGGTAGCTCCACGGCGATTCATACAGCGTCCGTCCCCTGAATTCGAGGATTCACATAGGCAATGACTATGTCGGTAACCGTATTAACCACGACAAACAGGATGGTCATAACCATCACTGTGGCCATCAAGCCATTGAGATCCTTGTTAAGGATTGTCTGAACTCCATAGCGAGCCATACCTGGCCACATGAAAACAGATTCCACCAGGAAGGCGTTGCCAAACAACGCCACGAACTCAAGGCCGATAATAGTGAGTGTCGGGATCGATGCCGGCCGTAGAGCATACTTGAAGCTAATGGAACGTTCGGGCACACCAAAGGCGCGCATCAATTCGATGTGCGGGGCGCGCTGCACTTCAATCATGTTGACGCGAGTCAACCGCGCTGTCTGGCCGAGTGCGGGCAAAGAAAGCGCAACGGCCGGAAGCACGACGTGACGCAACGCGTCGCCGGCCAGCATCCACTCGCCAGCCAGCAGGGCATCAATGATGAACAAGCCAGTTACATGCGGCGGTGGCAACAACCATTCCGACAAACGACCCGCGATCGGCAACCAACCAAGCCAAAAGCCGAATAGAAGCATTAGCAGTACTGCCCAAACAAACGTTGGAGTGACAACCCCAAGCACTGCAACAAGCTGCAAGGCTTTGTCGGTCCACGTGCCACGCCGCATCGCCGCGAGTACTCCTAACACGACACCAAGCACCCCGACCAGCAGTGTAGAAACGATCACTAGCTCCAAAGTTGCTGGGAATGTCTCAGCAATATCTGTCGAAACGCGGCGACTGCTATACAACGAAATACCGAAGTCACCACGTACGGCACGTGTCACGAATCCAAGATACTGCACCGGTATCGAGCGGTTAAGACCAAGTTGCAAACGCAGCGCTTCGACCTGTTCGGATGTCGCGGAAGAACCCAACGCCAGCCGCGCCGGATCGCCCGGCATGACCCGTGCGAGCGCAAAGATCAGGACCGAGACACCAATAAGCACTAAGAAGCCGGACCCAAGCCGACGGAGAACAAACAGTCCGATCACAGATCCAGCCAGTTGCCACTCGCCTCAATGGTATCGGCGACACGCAAAACCATCTTTTCGTCGAGGTGCTTCCCAATGATCTGCGCACCGACCGGCAAATCTTCCTCTATGCCGCACGGCACGCTGATAGCCGGGTGGCCACTGACGCCAAATTGGCAGGTGTTGTTGATCATCTGCATAGCGTAGCCAACACTTTCATGCGGTAGCACGGGGCCTTCGGGAACCTTTGTCGCACGGAAGGGAATGGTGGGCATCAGTAACACATCGTAATCAGAGAGGACCTCGTCGTAGGCAGCAACTAGCGATCGTCGAACATTCTGCCCGGTGCCGTAATAGATGCCACGGTAATGCCGGTCGAGGTATTCGGCAGTCAAAAGCATCATCTTGGCCGAGGCGCTCAGGTCATCAGGGCGTGAACGCCAACCCTCACCCTCAAGCAGCTTAGTATTGTAGAAACCCAGATAGTTGCTGCCGATGTTCGAGTGCCGATACATAAGCGCATTGCCCTCGTTGTACATCGCATTGAAGATATGCACACCGTCGATGTGCATGGGGATCGACACCTCGTGAACTGTGGCACCCGACGCAGCAAGTCGATCAGCCGCTGCGCGAACCTTGACGTCTACAACTTGCTCGCTGCCGAGCAAGCCAATGTCAGCCCACGGCTGTTGCTCAAAACCCTCCTTCACAACGGCGATCCGGAGTTCTTTCACACCTTTGCCGATAACTGCCGTATAGTCGGTACTCTCCGGTACAACGCCGCGCGTGCGCGGATCCAAAGAGTCTGGACCGGCTATGGCCTCAAGCATACGAGCGACATCACGCACGTTGTTGGCCATTGGCCCGGGATGAGTCATAGTGATTTCGTTGGAGATAATACCGGTGTAGGGAACCAACCCCCATGTCGGTTTCAACCCGATGCAACCGCTCCAGCATGCTGGGATACGCACGGAGCCGCCTTGGTCCGCACCCATAGCGCCTTCGATGTCGCCAGCCACTAGGGCTGCAGCACTGCCAGTCGACGAGCCACCAGGAGCATGCGTCGGGCGACGCGGGTTGCGACAAGTGTCAAATGCCCCACCATCGCTCGTGCCGACCCCACTTGCCGTGGTTGTTTTACCAATGATCGTTGCTCCCGCGTCGAGCAGTCGGGTAACGACAGTAGCATCGACGTCAGGCACGAAGCCCTCAACAATTCGCGAGCCACTAGCCATTGGAACCCCGGCGACACAGAAAGTGTCTTTCAAGCCGATTCGCATATCGGCCAGCGGACCACCAAGCGCGCCTTTGATGTGAGTCTTCCAGTACCACTGGTTGAACTCGTTTTCCTCGGGCTTCGGCCTGCGCCCCGGCTCCCGCCGATACTTCACCTCGGGTTTGGGCTCGTCGAGTTCCATAACGCGCCCACACGAAAGAAAGGAGCCGCGCATCATTTCGCGGTAGGAAGCAGCATCTTCGTCGGAGAGGCTCATTCCAAAATGCTCGGCGAGCTGCTGAATCTCGATGACGTCAGGCAGGTCCGGCTGCCTCGAGGTGCTCATGTTCTCTCTTTATCGTTGGCCAGTCGATCAAAAATCCCCCATGCCTCGATCTCGCTTTCTGGTGGGGCCCCGCTGCCATGCACACGGCTTGGCTGCCACCCAAAAGCCTTACCGCCGGCCACTAGCATCTCCGCCATTTTCAATGCCGCAATCATCGAGTCAATCACAGGAACGCCCAGTTCGTCGCGCAGTTTCTCATGGAAACCATAGTCAGCGGTGCAGCCGAGGATGATGACCTCGGCTCCGTCTTCGTCGATGCAAGCACGGCCAGCAGTGATAAACCGGTCCAGGGTCTCGTCGTGGGTGTGGATGTCATCGACCCCCAGATCAATGTCACGAATCGAGGCACAGGCATTAAGCCGACCGTAACGCAGAAGATTGTCGGAGACACGCGGAGTCCACTTGCGGCGGCCTACCAGAATCGAAAACGAATTTCCGAGCTGGACGGCAATTGATGTGGCCGATTCACACGGCGCAGTTACGAATGCCGAGCCTGAAATTTCGCGTGCTGCACGTAAACCCATATCGTAGAAACCACCGAGGATAATGGCAGCGTGTGTTGCGGTAGCAGCCCGGACCCGCTGGACGATCTCGCCAAGTGCCAATGCTTCGTATGCATGGAATTCAAGATGTCTCGGCTGTTGCTTCGCCAAAGACACCAGCTCAACGGTTGTTTCGGGGGCCGCCGCAGCCTGCAGCGCAATATTCATATCGTGGGCTCGCGGGCCATTGGCAACAGGTCGTATATAAAGGATTCGATTCACGGTTCTTCGCTTTCGTTGAAACCGTAGTCCGTATGCGCTTGCTTGATGGTTATGTAACCAGAACGTACGTCGGCGACAACCCGCTCCCGGGTTCGATGACGAGGATCACCGTATCCCCCGCCCGTCCCCGTGACCAGCCGCACCACATCGCCACGCGCCAGTTCGAAACGGGCGACGCTTGAATAACTCTCCACTCTGTCTTCGCTGCCACCACGCAGAATACGGATCTCATTACCCGATCCAGCGTGCCCGCCACAGATACCCCATGGGGGATGATCATGCCGACCAAGAATGGCTGTGAGCCATGCTTGTTTAGCGAGAATTTCGTAGTCGATTACCACGCCATTGCCACCGCGAAACTCTCCAGCACCACCCGGTTCCGTATGAAAAGAGTAGTTACGTACTCGAACCGGGTAACGCTGCTCAGTGACCTCGATCGGAATGTTGTAAGTCAGGCCATTCCCCTGGCAAAACTGGCCGCGGTCACCATCCCTTTCATGTCCAGCACCCCAACCACCAACCAGCGGCTCGACGAGCAACCTAAGGTCACCAGTATGCGGGTCAGTTGCAGAAATGATCGTCGCGCAAACCGACAAAAAGCAGCCAGCCGGTAGGCGCTCCGGAAGGTGCGGCGCAAGAGCCTGCCACACGAGATCAGTGACATAGCCTCCCGCCTCCCAATAGGTCGAAGTGGGGGCCGGCCTTATTGCGCTGAACACAGTCCCGTCGGGGCAGATGGTCTTTAACGGACGGAAGAAACCACCGTTAGTTGGCAAATTGGGGGCAGTGACCGCGCGGAAAATCGCACGCACGCGAGAGTTAGTGCTGGTACGAGGATTGTTGATCGGGCCGGCGACCTGAGGAGACGAACCAGTGAAATCGACAATGAACTCATCATCGGTGATTGTCACCTTCACTTGCACGTCGAACGGACCATTGCCGTGGCCATCACTGTCGATTTTGTCCGCCGCCTCGAAAACCCCCTTCGGCAATTCAGCAAGGGCAGCGCGAGCCATGGTCTCGCCATATTCAAGGAGTTCGTTCATTGCCGCAACTACCGTATCTGCCCCATAACGGTCGATCACAGCTCCGATGCGCTCCGCACCGATACGGTTGGCAGCTACACCAGCCCACAGGTCTCCCAGGGTTTGCTCAGGCAACCGAACATTGGCACCGAGCATGGTGAGCAACCAGGGAAATATTTTACCGTCGCGCCCCAGGCGTATCGTTGGAAACTGCAAACCTTCCTGGAACACCGATGTCGAATTTGTGGTCCAACTCCCCGGGTCCATTCCTCCGACTTCGGTCCAGTGGGCCTTGTTGGCGACGAATGCGATGAGTTTGTCCCCATGGAATACAGGTTGCACCAAGGTTACGTCTGACAAGTGGGTGCCTCCTCCTTCATAAGGATCGTTGGTGATGAACGAATCGCCGGGGCGAATATCAGCGTGCCGATCCAACACAGACTTGACTGCCGTGTCGAGCGTGCCGAGAAATGTGATCACGCCGTTACCTTGGGCGATAAGTTCACCATCGGCATCGGTAATACCTACGGCGTAGTCGAGCGTCTCATAAATAATCGGGCTCATGCTCGTACGCTGCAGAGCCACGAACATATCCTCACCGACAGCGGTGAGAGCATTGCGGATGATCTGCCGCGTGAAGAAGTCAGCTGGTGACCCGGGCGAGTTCATGAGTTTTCCCGCAAGGAAACATGCAAGTTCGCGTAGTCGTCGACGCGCAAGGCACGCCCGGGTGGCAAAACGAAAGTGAAAGTAGGCTCTTCAATTATCGCCGGGCCATCAATGACCATGGAGGGTTCGAGCAAAATTCGCTCGTAGATGTCAGCCTCGGCAGCCCCGTGCTCACCAAAGTCAACACGGCGGGTGCCTATCAGCGCATCATCAACGCTACGACCAATCACCGGGCTCTTCACGGGCTCTGGGCGGGGCATCAATCCCCGCGCAACAAGGTGGAGATCGACACACTCAATAGCGGCATCGAGACGATATGTATAGACGCGTTCGTGTTCCTGGTGAAACCTTTCGGCAATAGCTGCAATTCCGTCCGCCTGGAACTCCACCTCGACGGTGTGTTCTTGGCCCTTATAACGCAATCCAATTCGGCGTTCCAAACTCATGCGGTCGCGCTCAACACCATCTGCGGTTAACTCATCGACCGCCCTCGCTATGAGATCGACAAAGGTCTTTTCGATGGCTTCCGCAGAATCAGCATCCAGGGTCATCACCCTCGTTCGCATGTGATCTCGGCGCAAGTCCGTTACCAGCATCCCCCAGGCTGAAAACACCGATGGGTTCGCAGGAATTACGACGCCGGCGAAACCAAGCTCTTCAGCTAGTTCGACGGCATGCAAGCCTCCACCACCACCGTAAGCGATGAGCGTAAAGGCGCGAGGGTCATAGCCACGATTGAGGGACACAAGCGTTAACGCATTTACCATGTTGGCGTTGGCGACGCGCAATATACCGCGTGCTGTTTCAACCACATCGAGACCGAGGGCGTTGGCAAGCGGCTCAAAAGCACGCTGGAGTGCCACCGTATCAGCTTCGATCTCACCACCCAGAAGCTTGTTTTTGTCGATCCGGCCGGTCAATACATGCGCGTCGGTGTTTGTGGGCCGGTCACCGCCACGGCCGTAAACTGCTGGTCCAGGCTGGGCAGCTGCACTTTCTGGGCCAACATGCAGGCTGCCACCCGCATCGAGGCGCGCAATACTGCCACCGCCTGTGCCGATTTCTACGATGTCAACAACCGGAGTGCGCACTGGATAACCTGACGTGATCGGTGACCGTTCGATGTAGTAATCAGTGGTCATACGGGCCTCGTGATTCTCGATGAGTGAACATTTAGCCGTGGTACCACCGATATCAAGAGTTACTACATCCGGAATGCCTAGGGTCTTGCTGAGTTCAGCCGCGCCAAGTACACCGCTTGCCGGCCCGGATTCGATCATGCCCAGCGGACTGCGAACAATGGAATCGGCGGTCGCGATGCCACCATTCGAAAGCATGAAGTGAGGGCTCACGCTACAACCACGTTCCTCAATGCCACAGCTGAGCGCACTCACATAGTTCACCGTTACCGGGTGGACGTAGGCACCGATCACGGTGCTGCTGGTGCGCTCGTATTCCCGCCACTCACCGGTGATCTGGTGCGAAGCAAGCAAGGACACTTCTGGCCAAAGTCGACGCACTTCCTCAAGAGCCATCGTTTCATGAGATGGATTCGCATATGAATGCAGAAAACAAATCGCTATTGCTTCGACATCCTCTGCCCGAAACGTATCGACTAACGGGGCGATCTCTTCTAATGCTAGCGGTGTTACTAAGTGCCCGTTTTGATCGAGGCGTTCTGTTACTTCGAGTCGCAAGTGGCGAGGAACGAATGGTGACGGCTTTCGGTAGTTAAAATTAAAAAGGTCGGGACGGTCGCCACGACCAATCTCCAGCACATCTCGAAAGCCACGGGTGGTAATAAGGCCGGTCTTGGCACCACGTCTCGATAACAGTGCGTTGATCAACACCGTGCTGCCATGCGAGAAGAACGCCATATCTGCAGCGTCGATGCCAACCCGGTCAATTGCCTCCAATACACCCCGTTCGAAGTCGGGGGTCGTGCTTTCAACCTTCAAAGTTACAAGCGCTATGGTCTGCTCGTCTTTGTCGACGCGGTAACCAACCAGATCGGTGAAAGTGCCACCAACGTCGGTGGCAACACGATAACTGGGACGGGGTCGCGAGGTATAGGAATCGACACTCATCGAATTCCACTCACTCTAGCGAAAGTTCTGATAGGCCCATCAGCTATGAGGATAACAGCGTCTCAACTAGCGCCTGCACGTCATTTTCATCATTGTAGGGTGCCAGCGAAACGCGAATCCGACCGCCTCGGGTGCCGCAGACGATACCCTGCGCTCTAAGCATGGCCGTTGCGGCCTCATAATTTCTTGTTTCGTGGGCGATTGAGATGATGTGGGGTGAAGCTGATGCATCGTCCAGGTTGCGGAAAGGGTCCCAACCGGAAGAAGCCAGCTTGTCGAACAGTAACGATGCAAGAGTTTCCGCATGAGCTTCGATCCGTTTAGCGTCTAATGATAGGAGTTGTTTTAAGGAAGCCGTCAGTCCAGCCATCGAAACGTAGGACATTGTGGACTGAGTGAAACGCCTTGCGTCTGTTGCAACTAGCAAGCTTGTTGCATCGAACCCAAACGGTTCCGGTGCACCCATCCATCCAGGCAATGGCGGGTTATCAACAAGCAAACTTGGCGATACCGCAGCAATCGCCACCCCGCCGTGACCACCAAGCCACTTGTAGCCACTGCACACCACGACTTCTGCTGCCCATTCAGAAACATCAACCGAGACCGCACCAGCTGCCTGTGTGGCATCAACAATCAGACTTGCACCAACACGGTGTGTGGCCTCACGTAGGCGGGGAATGTCTAGCATCGAACCCGTCGCATATTGAACCTGGCTCACAGCCAACACCGAAGTCCGCTCATCGAGAGCGTCAATCAAAATGTCTGTTAAATCATCCGTCGGAACGTCGTCTACGAAACAAATCTCGCAACCACCACGTTCAGCCAAACGGAGCCATGGACGAGTAACTGCGGGGAAATCAGTGGAAACTGCCAAGACCCTGCTACCAGATTCGGGCTCAAGCAGATACGGTAATTGGCCCAGCAACTCACTTGCCCCGCCCACAATGGCTATCCAACCAGCATCGGAACTCAGAAATTGCGCCGCATGTGTTCGCAATGATTCAAAGTAGGCCACTTCGTCTTGGTCAGACATGAAGCGATTGCCATGCTGCGCAATGTCATCGAGAAATGCGTGCATCGCTTCAACAGCCGGTCGACCAATAAGCCCTAGGGATGCTTGGTTGAGGTAAGTGCTCTCCTCAAGGGTTGGATAATCCGAGCGTGGGACAAGCGAAGAGATCATCAAGAATCCTGTAACGGTGCCGCACGGTTACTCAAAGGATTGGAAGAGCGCAGAAGATTACAGACAAGTTGGAGATCATCGAAACAACGCGCTGCTGGCAACCAACTGGATCGGCCCGTTGTTTTCAATACACCGATCAGAGACTGACTCAGAGTCACACTGGTCCCAAATGGCCTCACGCAACAACCCAATAGCGCTTAGTGCAATTTCAGCGCTGTTAAATTATTGTTGGCCTGCAAGACGACGTGCTGCTCACCAGCATGCATATAAGTCATGATCCCGTATCGGACGTTGACCGGAAGGTCGACCTCAGCAAGACGCTCACCCGTTGACTTATCAACCGCATATAGCCTTGGCGTGCCGTCGGTTCCGTTGCCCGTGTACATCAGCAGGTTCGTCGTTACAAGCTGAGCCGCCTGTTGCCCTGTGCCCGTGCTCTCAGGAAGATCAATTCCCTCAAGCATCGGATTATTCAGGTACCTCTGGGGTGTATCCCCGACAGGTATCCACCAGAGATGCTCGCCAGTATTCATGTCGATCGCGGTGATCCTGCTGTAGGGAGGCTTCCATACCGGAAGGCCACGAATGGATGGACCTCTGCCACTAGCACCCACGGCAAAGGCATTGATGGTTGTGCCGGTCTGCATCGGCCGCCGAGCATCAGCCTCGACACCCGGTACCATGACCCGCGACGAACATGCTTTTTGCGAGGTGACATAGAGAATACCTGTGTCTGGGTCGACCGCCGGTGTGCCGTTGATGTTGGTGCCACCTACATCGC
>JAYYTT010000096.1:0-2505 GCA_036344375.1 Acidobacteriota bacterium
GTACTCGAGCAGATGGCGGGGCTGTCAATAAAATATCCGGGGCTCCTCTGATTGGAGAACTCACACTCACTCTCTCTGCAGCAAGTCGCAACAACATACAAATCCGAGCCCATTCAAGATTCTTTGATACCCCTCTAGTATCTTATTTGGCCCCACTCTCGAAGCGGTGAGAATCTTGTCAAAGAGGACGCGGAGAACATGTCAGTGTAGCTGGAAGTGCGCGTCATCGTGTCTACCGATCGGCATTCCAAGCTTTCTCCGGTCCAAATTGATGCAGATGGGGATCAGTTACGTCAGAAACAAGGCCATTTACTGCAGTAAATCTCATTTGGCTCAACCCAGTTCCTGCCACACCGCGCAGTGCCTGCCTCGCCCTTCTCGTCCTCGGATGCGCACGGAACGTCGTCAGCAAGCAGCCGTGATGAACGAGAACTGGCGAGAAGGGCAGGGGACTGGCAGGGTCGATAGAACCTATCTTGTTGCCCAGGCAGGTGGGGTCAGAACTAGGAGGAGGTACCTCGTGCTCCCTGCCGGCTGCGTGCCTACTTTGGATGCCTACGACCGACGTGAGGAACCGCGGGGGGCGGCAATGCGTTCCGGGTCAGAGGAAGACATTTGACGTGCGGACATCGTTCAGGTAGTACCAAAAAAGATGTTCCCGAACAATCCGTCCATGTCTGGTCCCGCCGAAGAGTTTGGTAACAAAATCACGGCTAAAATTATCGACCGCCATTGTGTTGGGCGATTCCCGAGAGCGTCGCGACGGCCGTTTCCCAGATACAAGATGCAGCATTTCTCGCTGAAGGTCGCCATTATATGTTCCTTGAAGCCGTGATGGGGTCATGTGATATGTTGGGCCTTTCGAAAACTCCCCAAGTCAGCATGAGCAACCTGGGCAAATTTACTTCAAAATGCTGACCCCCCCATGCCCATGCCCGCTCTTGGTGCGCTTTTTTTTCGTACATGCTATCTCAGCCCACCCATAAATCCATACTTAACCCCCCCCGTCTAGTCGTGCGGAGTATTTAAAGAGCGCTGATTAAAAGTTACGGGCAACTACGGCTCGCTGCCTACCCGCTGTCCATGTTGATGCTTTGCTGCAGTTGCGCCAGGAGCGCCGCCTTGTGTTCGGTCATCATTGAGGCGATGTCCACTGCCGGCGCCGGCTGTGCTGGCGTCGTGGCTGGCACCGCCGCTGGTGGCAGAGCTGGGGCTTGCGCTGCGGTGGCCGCGGCAGCTGCAGCTGCAGCAGCGGCCGTTTGCTGCTGCTTCCAGGCAGCATAGCCTTCAGGGATTGATGGCTCTTTGAGTCGAACCTCGTCGTCCTTTTTCTGCGTCGCGATTTCCAAAATGCCTGTTTTCAATGTCGGGCCTTTGTACTTCTCCGTTGTCCTCATCTCGATGAATAGCTTCAACTGGGGCGCCGTCATGTCTTTGATGTATTTGTCCTTGATCTTTTCGTATTCCAGGACGGCGCTGCACACGCGCTCATACTCCTCGAACTCTTTAGTTTTCTTGGTGTTTTCTTTTTTTTGTTCATCTGCTTCGACACCCAGTTTGTGGTCGCGCCAGTCCTGCTTCGAAATCACCGCGCCCTTGTTGCACCGCCTGCCCTTCCGAGACATCACCGCTTCATCATCCACCTCGTTTGGGTCCTCCGCGTTCGTCAGCGCCGCGCCCTTGCCGAATAGCTCGGAGCAACAAGAAGCAGCCAGCTCTGCTGTTCCACCCTTGCTCTGGATGAATGCCGTGTACGGGTTGCTGCTGCTGGCGCTGCTGCTGCTGCTGCTGCTGCTACTGCTGCTGCTGGCGGTCGTGTCTGCCATGGAATCTTCTTTCTCCTTCTCCTCCTTCACCATCAGCTTCATTGCCTGAGGGTCGATTGTGCCGATCGGGTCGTAGCAAAGCTCACCGGATTCATCCTCGTACCACCCGACTTTGGTCGTCGCGTGCGAACAAATCGCGGGCGTGTGAGACGCAGCAACTGACATCTCAATGATGCGCATGATCTCGGCGTTCCCCACCAACCTAGAGCGCGAGTACCGGCGGAGCAAAGCGCGGGCGAGTCGGTTCGCGTGTTGTATGGGCCCGCCTCGTTGGTCCATCTGCTGTAGAACTGCAGTGTGATGCCCTGGTGTCTCTAAACCACACATCAGCGCCTCTTCCAAAGTGATGGAATACTCGACGGTTTCGTTCGTGTAGTGGCCGTCGAAGTTTGGCATAGTTGGGCGCTCGCCATATGGGTTCGTCTTATTCGCGATGCTGGCCTTCAGCCAGGCCAGCTTTGAAGCTTCGTCCATCCAGCCGTCGTGCGTCGTTGTGCAAAGCATGCGATCGCTGATGCAAAGCCGAGTCCACTCAGGATCGGGGCCGCTCTTCCCCACAACAATCACACTCACGGGGAAGATGGAAAAATGATCCGAGTTCCACGTGTCCAGGCTCAATGTCTCCAGGTACGCGACACCCAGAGTTCGTCGCATTGCAGGTGGTGGCTGCGGCGGCGCC
>JAYYTT010000097.1:0-7645 GCA_036344375.1 Acidobacteriota bacterium
GGCCGGGAGCCTACTTGCCGATGACCCTCTCCGCTCCCGTGTACACGTTCATCTTCGAGTCCCGCAGGAACCCTACCAGGGTCATGTTGCTTTGTGCAGCAAACTCGACTGCCAGGCTCGATGCTGCCGAAACACCAGCGACGATCGGGATCTGAGCAACTAACGCTTTCTGGACGATTTCGAACGAAGTACGCCCGGAGACACTCAGCACGTTTGCATCGAGTGGCAAGCACTCCTCAATAAGAGCGTAGCCTATCGCCTTATCGACAGCGTTATGCCGACCCACGTCCTCACGGACAACCAGCAACTCGCCTGCAACATTGAAGATGGCAGCGGCGTGTAAACCACCGGTGGCAGCAAACACATTCTGCCGCGGTTCCAGCTGGTCCATCATGCTGGTAAGTACCATGGATGAAATTGATGGCCCGTCGGCCGCCATTGCGGTATTAACATGGATGGCTTCGATGCTGGCCTTGCCACAAATACCGCACGACGATGAAGCAAAGAAATGACGACGAACGTCTCGGCGTGGATTGCGGCCTGGAATCAACCCCACCTCAACGATGTTTTCCGGGTGCAATTCCTCGTCTCCCCCGACGACCACTGAGTTAACACAATGGTTAATTGTGGCCACATCTTCGGCCCCTACAATACCCTCGGTGAAGAGGAAACCAGCGGCGAGCTCGAGGTCATTCCCAGGAGTGCGCATGGTTACCGCAACGGCTTCTCCACAGAGATGGATCTCGCAGGGCTCCTCTACCACGATAGTGTCTTGAACTTCAGACACCTGCCCAGCATCGACTTTCGTCACCGTGCGTTCGACTGTGGAGTCGTTCAAGAACCGGCCTCCCAGGACGCAACTATCATCTCACGAAAACACGGGCCAGGACGGGAAACGGCCTTTCGTTGAAGAAATCGTCAAGATGCGTAGAAACGACCTGTGTCAGCAACTTCTTTAAGAAGCGGCGCCGGCTCAAAACGACCACCAAGAAGATCTGAGAGCTCTTGCAGCCGATCCCGTAAACAGGCTACGCCGACGGCGTCAGCGTAGCGGAGGATACCACCTCGAAAAGGAGGAAAACCGGTGCCCATCACCATCGCAAGGTCAAGGGAACCGGCTGACTCAACAATATTTTCTTGTAGCGCATAGCAGGCTTCATTAAACATCAAGAGTACACAACGATCAGTGATCTCTTCATCACCTGGTCTTCTTGCGGACATCGGGCCCCCACCCAATATCTCACCAAGGTCAACCGGTTGGGGTTTGCGTTTTCCGTATCGATAAAAACCATTCAAAACCTTCTTGCCTAGTCGCCCACTTTTGCACATCAGGCTACCAACATCCGATGCCAAGACTCGTTCACCGAAGACCGGACCAAGTCTGCCAGCAACATGATGCGTGACATCAAGCCCAATCTCATCTAGTAACCGAAGTGGTCCCATTGGCATCCCGAAGTGCTTGAGCGCTCCATCAATTTGGGCAGTAGGGACACCAGATTCTACCAACAAAAGTGCCTCGTTCAGATAAGGCATCAAGACACGATTAACCAGGAATCCCGGCGAGTCAGCGACTTTCACCGGGACTTTGCCAAGCCGGTGCACAAAAGACAGCGCGCAACCAACTGCGTCGGCTTCGGCGAGCTCAGAACAAACAACCTCAACCAACGGCATGCGATGTACAGGGTTGAAGAAGTGTAAGCCAACGAACCGGCCGGGCCGCTTCATTGATGTCGCCATTTCAGACAGCGTCAACGACGAAGTGTTTGTCGCGATCACAGTGTCAGGTCTAGTCACATTCTCTATATCGCTGAGTACTGACCGTTTGACATCGAGGTTCTCGACCACAGATTCAATCACCAAGTCGGCAGTCCCGAAGCCAGTATAGGCAAGCGTTGGACTGATCAACCCCATACGCTGAGAGACCTCTCGGCTGCTAAGCTTGCCGGCCCGCTGCCGCTCGTGGAAACGTTGATAAGCAACCTTGTAACCAGTTGTCAACGATTCGGCGACAACGTCCTTTAAGCGAACGGGGATCTGGTGGTAGGCAGCAACCTGCGCGATGCCGCCTCCCATAACACCCGCTCCGACGACACCAAGTTTGTTTACCTTCCGGGTAGCGTCTCCTTGCCCGCTGTTTCCTCTAACGTGTGCCGTCCTCCGTGCCGCCTGGCGAGACAAAAAGATCTCCACCAAATTGCGGGATGTTGGTGAAACAATGAGCCGACCGACTTGTTCCGCTTCAAGCTTGAGACCCTTTGCCAGTGTCATTTTCAGGCCGCGCCGTACCGTGTCGAGTGCCTCTAGGGGGGCCGGGTAGTGCTCACCAACCCGTGACAGCACGCTCTTTCCGGCCTGGTGAAACATAATCATGCGTCCCACCAACTGACCCTCAAGCAACCAGCGGCGGAAAAACCGTCCCCAAGATCGATCTTCTAGTGCCAATCGGCGGTGGTAACGCGGAGGGGAAAGTACAAACCGTCTCGCCTCGGTTAGCAACAGTTCCGCAGGCACAACAGCGTCGACTAGTCCAATCTTGCGGGCGCGGGCGGCGGTCACTGCCTTCCCCCCAAGGATCATCGGTAATGCACGTTCTAGAGAAATCATCCGTGGGAGCCTCTGGCTCCCACCAAAGCCAGGGAAAAAACCTAAGTTCACCTCCGGAAAGCCAATGTCAACTGAAGAGTTGTCGGCAACGACCCGAAACGTGCAAGCCAGCGCCATTTCGGTAGCACCACCGAGGCAGGTGCCGTTGATTGCCGCCACCGTTATAACCGGCAAATCAGCAATCTTCTGGAAGATTTCTTGTCCCCGCCGCGTCGCAGCAATCGCGGCCGCTTCATTGGGTACAGACTCAATTGCCGCAATGTCGACGCCAACAATGAACGAATTCTCTTTTGCCGAAGTGAACATCACGCCTCGAACGGTTCCCTCAGCACAGCGTAACTTGAGTTCGTCAAGCACCGCGCCAAGTCGCTCTAGCAACTCCGGAGTAAAGCGGTTGTGATGCACTCCGGGTTGATCGAATTCAACTAGCGCAATGCCATCGTCATCGAGTTCGACGCTTAAACCAGCGGAGGCAACAGCTCGATCCCAAGGCTCCCGCGATAAGAGCCCTGTGATGAGTTGTCGATCAATCACCGTTCGAGAACCATTGCTCCGCCCTGACCACCACCGACGCAGAGCGTTGCCAAACCCCAATGCGCTGATCGCCTCGCCAGCTCGTGAAGTAGCGTTACGACCAAACGCGTACCGCTCGACCCAACCGGATGCCCGAGGGCAATGGCACCACCGTTGACGTTAAGCCGATCACGGTCAATCTCGCCAATGGCATGATTGCCTCCGAGTTCCTCTCTCGCGAAGGCCGATGACCGGAAACATAACTCACATGCCAAGACCTGCGCCGCAAACGCTTCGTTTAACTCGATCAGATCTAGATCGGCAAGTTTCAGCCCTGCTTCCGCCAACGCGGGAGGTGTCGCGTAGCAAGGTCCGAGGCCCATACGGCGAGGTAAACATCCGGCCCACGCGTAACCCGCTACTCGCCCGAGAGGCTCGTAGCCAAGCTCCTGTGCCATCCCCTCTTCCATCACCAACACGGCCGCACCTCCGTCGCTAACCATGCAGGAGTTACCGGCTGTCACGGTACCGTGGCGACGATTGAACACAGGCATCAATTTCCCCAACGCTTCCATGCTCTGGCCAGAGCGAGGCCCGCTGTCTGCATCAACCATCTCGTCGTATCCCGGGGGCAGGAAAATTGGAATACGCTCGGCAACGAATCGCCCTGCTTCTTCAGCCTCCGTAACAAGCTGGTGACTGCGCAATGCGAATTCGTCCTGGATGTCACGCGAGATCTGAAACTCGCGAGCCAGAACCTCAGCGGTCTCACCCATGTTTAACCCACAGACTGGATCAGTGAGACCGACCTTAAGGGCGATCTCGGGAGAAAAGTCCCGCGGGCGGAATCGGGATAGTGCACGCAGGCGGTCCCTGACTGTTCGTGCTTTTGCCAACCTTTCAAACTTTGCTTTCGCCACAGCGGAGAAGAACAACGGGTAATGACTCATTGATTCGACCCCAGCAGCAATTACCACACGGGCCCGGCCACTCCGGACAAGCTCGACAGCAGAGGTGATTGCTTCCAACCCTGAACCACAGTTGCGCTGGACCGTGACTGCCGGCACGGTACGTGGCAAATTAGTTTTCAGAGCTAAGACACGGGCAATGTTCGCAGCATCGATCGGGTTGCCGGCGCATCCAACGATGACCTCGTCGACCCGCTGCAGATCAAGGTCGGCACGCTCAATGAGCTCGGTAATCACCTGCCTGCCAAGCTCGACCGCCGAGACGTTCCTTAGCGTGGTGCCGAACTTGGCATATACGGACCGCAGCCCGTGGGTAATGACAACCCCGCCCGACATCTCAGCTCTCGCTTTCGGAATAGATCTCGTCGATCAGTTCCCCGTACTTTCTCTCCACGGCCCGACGCACTGTCTTAAGGGTCGGAGTAAGGGTGCCATCCTCGATACTAAAAGGCGTTGCAAGCAACCGGAAGTCCCTAACCTGCTCAAAAGTCGAGAAGTCCGCCTGTAGAATATCGATCTCTGCGCGGACCAGGGCGATCACGTCAGTGTCAATGCATAATTCTTCCGGAGTTTTGTGTTTGCCCTTTTCCTCTGCCCAATTCTGCAGTATGGCAAAATCGGGTACGACTAACGCAGCGACAAAACGCTGCCCATCCCCAACGACTACCAACTGTTCCACGTACCGACTCATTGCTATGGCATTCTCAAGCGGCTGTGGCGCAACGTTTTTACCAGTCGACGTCACAAGGATATTCTTCTTGCGGTCAGTGACACGGAGATATCCGTCCTCCAAAACACCGATATCACCAGTTTGAAACCACCCATCGATAAATACCTCATCGGTCGCTTGGGGCTTGTTCCAATATCCCTTCATAACGTGTGGCCCGCGGGTCAGAATTTCTCCATCGTCGGCGATCTTTACTTCAGCACCGTCGATCGGTCGACCGACTGTACCGACCCGGTTGGCATCCTGTGGGTTGACGGAAATAACAGGCGATGTTTCGGTCAGCCCATAACCCTGTAGCAAACGTAAGCCCATCGATTCGAACCACCAATTAAGGGACGGATCCAGCGCCGCTCCACCGCTGACGAGATAAACAATTCGGCCCCCGGTTCGGGCACGCAACTTGCGGAGAACCAAGCGGTCAGCGACCAGAAAACGAAACTGGTCGAGAAACCCAAAAGGGGCACCAAGAAGCTCATGCTCCGCTCGACGACGACCAACACGCTCGGCCCAGTAGAAAATACGCTGCTTGAGAGGACTTCCAGAAACAACCTTTTCAAGCACTGCGGCACGGAAACGTTCAAATAAGCGTGGCACACCGGGGACCACAGTCGGACGTACCAGCATGTAGTCTTCAGCCAGGCGATCCGGGGCACCGTAAGCAATCTGCGCGCCAGCATCAAACCACGTGTAGTCCAGCATCCGCTGGAAAATGTGGCACAACGGCAGAACCGACAGTGAAACATCGCTGCTACGACAGGTGAGCATGGCTTGTGAACTGACGATGTTCGAGATCAGGTTGCTATGCGTCAGCATGACCCCCTTGGGCTCACCAGTGGTTCCAGACGTATAGATAATGGTCGCAACCGAATCGCTACCCTCGGGGCCAGGAAGATCCTTTGTCGGCTCTTCGGCAGTGATGAGTTCCTCAAACGCTAAATCAGACCGTGCTGCGGTGCCCTCGTTCTGATCCGGCCTCGCCGGGAATTCATCAGGACCGTCCTCCGCGGACAGCAATATGATGCCCTCAAGGTCCGGGAGGTCTCCACGCACTGAGACAACTTTCTCCAACTGATCAGCACCCTCGACGAAGACGATCTTGCAACCACTGTCAGCGAAGGTGAACCGAACCTGGGCCGCGGTTAGTGTGCTGAATAGTGGAACGAGAATTGCGCCACTTAGGTGGCACGCAAAATCAATAACGTGCCAATCGGGACGATTACTAGAAATCAGGCCGACACGGTCACCTCGCTCAATGCCAAGTCGCTGCAACCCGGCAGCGCATCGTCGAATGCGCTTGGCGAACTGACTAGCGCTGATGTACTCAAAATCAGCCCCTGAACGCACCATTAACAGGTCGGGGCGCGCCCGCTCTTCCAGCTTATAAAAAAGATCGGCAAGTGTATTCACGGCAGTGGCGAAAACTAGCACGATGACGCCGAACGGGCAAAAATAGACTAACCGCGAGGACGAAATGCTGACACCAGACCATCCTAGCTTCATCCCTATTGTGCTCCCCAACGACGTGGCCGTTCTTAAGCAGGTACCGCCGCAGGAAGCGCTTATGCTCTCGGCAGTCTACAGCGCTAACCCACGCATGCGTGACCTCATAAAGCACGCCCGAGATTGCACGTCTACGCTGCTCATTGATCCCAAAACAGCGCATTTTCAGTTTGAGGGCTACATGAGTATGCCGGACTATCGCGCACTACCGTACAGCCCGGGGAATCAGACGCTCGGGACACTGTGGCAACCAGCAAGGTTTACGCGCGCCGAAGAGCGCGGCGCACTTATCGACTCAGTTTTGACAGTCCAACGAGAGCTCGACGCCGACATTTTGTTGGCACCGTATTTCTACGTGCCACATTTTGAGCACCCATGGCTAGAAACCTCGCGATTATTCGCCACCGAGGCAATAGGTGCATCAAGGAATCAACCTGTCGGCGTCCAGGTAGTAGTAGATATCGATGCACTGATCGACCCGGACCACCGTGCCAACATCGCGGCCGTTTACGCGAGTATTGACGCCGCGCTGTTCTGGGTAACAATCATCAACTACGACGAATGTCTTGCTGACCCGCGTGACACTGATACCGTTTTGAAGTTTGTCAGCACATTGGTGGCAACCGGTGTGCCGGTTGTACTTTCCCACGTCGGCCGTACCGGCCTCCTGGCCATCGCTGCTGGCGCCGCCGGTTACGCCGCTGGGACCTATGGGCTCGAAACTCACCCACGAAGCTTTTTCCGCGAAATGATGGGCAGTCGGTTGATGAACAGTTACTACTTGCATGAGGGGTTAATCCACACGCCGGTGCGTACTGCCGAGGCCTGCTTGCAACTTAACGAACCCATCTGTCATCCCACCTGCGATTGTGCTGCCTGCAAAAAGAGCACTGCGATTTCTCGAATGGTGTCGCGCCAACTAGCCTTACACGCCATGCTGAGACGGCTCATTGAGGTAGAAGAGCTGAGAGTGGTCGATGCAAAAGACCGCTATGCCTACTTGATTGACCTTTTCAACACTGCCTGCAACAAAGCAGCGGAGTTAGCGGAAGCACTCGGAGATGACGATTCACACCGGATCAGCCACGGCCAATTTCACTATTTGGAGGTGTTGCGGGAGGCGGCGGGCGGCCCGAAGGCAACGATCCCATCAGAAGACGAGCTTACGTAGCCACAGCTCCGTCAAAACTAGTGACATTGTCAAAAACCTCGGCGAGTGGCCCAGACGTATCAAAGCACATCGGCTTCAGCTCACGTGTCCCAGTGGCGAGGTCGTAGATGTAGCAGTTATCGAAAGGCCGTGAGTAGACTTGTAAGCTAACTGCCGGCTCGC
>JAYYTT010000098.1:0-2934 GCA_036344375.1 Acidobacteriota bacterium
ATTGACACACCGGTGGCCGCCCCAGTGCAACGGGCCATCGAAGCGTCATGGAACCATAGTCCCTTGTTACAACCCCGGCTTGGGGGAACTACTCCGGACTTTGTATTTACCCGCACCCTAGGTGTCCCGAGTCTCTTAGTACCTTACGCTCCCGCTGACATGCACCACCATGCCTCGAACGAACGCATCCCGTTGGAATCGTTATACCGCGGTGTTCGAACTACAGCTGCAATCTGCTTAGAATTCTCGCACCTGGATCCCCTATCAGCGCGGCCCGCAAAGCGATAGCACGTCAGGGTATGGAAACGGTGACATCAGGGTTGTCGCAAGCACGTCAGCAGCGACCGCCGCCGATCCACAGGCTGCAGATGGAACCGACGCTAGCGCCATAGGCCCTCTGCCCGAAAGATCAATTAACCATCGTGTTGCCCGATGTAGCGGCGCTAACGATGCCAGAAGCCGGTCAAGGGTAACCAGCCGGCCAACTGAACCAACGTCAACACGGCCTTGAAGCGCTTTCTGAACGCCTGGAACCCAACCCACCATCTCCCCATCAAAAACGCCAACATGCCACCAGCCCGAATGGTCATCTGTGAATGTCCGCGGAGCCATCACCCTGTAGCCAGCCCGCAGTCCCAGAGTTGCTTCAGCCCGCACTGCATCGGGCCAAGCATTCGGCAATTGATTTTCGGCACCAAAAACGGCAAGGCCCTGCCCCATTCCAATGGCTCGGAGTGTCACGTCAAATGCCGTCTCCGGTGCTCTTTCCACCAAACGATTGAGTGTCTGGCTTAACACCGCTGACTGCACGAGCCCGCTGGCAGCTCGAAGAGCCGCGGCAGAAGCTAACCCGCTTAACTGACCAATTGTCACTGGATCGTCCACGATCACCTCAAGTGAGCCAGGATGCGCATCCCCAGGGGGTCGCCAGCGTACCGCCGCCAGCCGCAACCCCTGGCGCACAACGCGCGCGGCGATGCTTTCGTCAGAAACACGATCCATACCATGCAGTAAAGCCCAGGCCAGTGCCCCCGGCACTTCTTGTTTGAATGCATCCCACCCACCACGGGCTGCCACTTCCAGGGTTTCAACAGCATCGAAGTAAGAAATTGGCGGCAGCATGCTACTCCGTGCCATTTGTTCCAACCCAGCTAGGCGGTTAAGTCCGGCGTAAAGAAGTCTACCTCCAGCCGCGAGGCGTTCATCTGAAACTCGACCGGCCCCGATCACCAAGGCCAGGCTCCCTTCGGAACCACCCCCCCAAGGCACTTCCATGATCTGCGCCGGTACCCGTGGCGCCACAACGGTGATCCGAACCGAAAGTGAATCAAGACTTGCCTCCTCGAAAGGACCAGCCTCAAGAACCCTCCCAGATAGCTCAAGCCGTGCTGTCCAGGGACCAGATTCTGGGTCTAGGAAGATTCTTTGGAACGTCGCCGGACGGTGTGGCCGTGGGGGTACCGAGGGCCCAGGGGTATCAGGCTCGGTATCAAGAAGTGGTCCCAACGGCCTGGAAACTGGCTCGATCGGCCCGGGTAAAGTTGGCAGATTGGGCGCGCCAGGAGTGTGGTGTAGCTGCGGCAACAATCCGAGCCGTACACCGATACGTTTCAGCTCCTGAAGTTCCCTGCTCACCAGTGTTTCGGAAAGCTCCCATAGCTTCACGGCGTCCCTTGAACGGGGCGTAAATCCCAGCAACACCGTTTCACCGACAGCCTGCGCCACCGGCAACTCGACTTCCATGACGATGAGGTCCCCATGGCGCAACTCAAGTTGAACACGGGTTTCTAGTTCTGACGGGAGCTCCCCATGCCATTCGGATGGCGGAACCATGGACTCTCCAACAACAGTACCAACGAACGATGGATCAAGATCAACCCATTCCCCATTGCGTCGTGCTTGAATCCACCAGTGGTCGGCGGCACCCTCCAACCACCGTGGCCATGGGTCACCAGCCTCAGGAGCCTTCGGCATACTAGTCCCCATCACTAGAAGCGCTGCTTGCGACCAATTTAACCGGCCACGCGCTAAACGAGCCTCCCCTCCACGTGCTTCTAGCAGAGCGGCGAGCAAGAGCGCTTGATCAATGGCGTTACCAGCCCCTGATTCGAGTGTCCCACGTGCTCCCCGAACACTCCCCTCGTAGGGTGCGTACTCAATCGCCCCTTGGACGAATAGAAACGGCGCCTCCCACTCGGGAGGCAGACGGGCGGCGGCACCGGCAATGCTATATTCCGTGCCCGCTACCGGGCGAGCAAGATCTCTCGCGACACCACTCACGTCGACACGTTCAAAGAACGCGCGCAAGGTGCGCAACTCGTCGAATCGAATCGGCCTCACCAAGTCCCAATTCGTCGATACGTCCTCGATTTCTTGGGCTATCACCGACGACGGGGCCCACAACTGAACCGGTGCGGTTGCCGCTAAAGATGCAACGATAAGAGCGGCCAGCAATCCAGCCAAAACAATATATACGCGAAGCATAAAAGAGAAAGTAATGATGGCACGACGCACTGTCAATCAAGCAGACAGTCATATCTTTGCCCCTGCTACACTCCCATCATGCGAAGTTTTTGGGTGCTGATCATTCTTGTACTGGGGATGCTTGCCTCTGTGGCATGCACGCAACCGGTCTCAAACTATCCCGAGCTTGTTCTGACCGGCGGAGCTATCTACCCACTTGGAGATTCCAATGCCCCGGTACCAGCTTTGGCGATTCGTGGTGACAGAGTCACCGCGCTCGGCAATAACGCAGAAATTCTTGAGCTTGCTGGCCCGTACACTCAACAGATGGACCTCGAAGGGAGCAGCGTACTAGCCGGAACGTACGATGCATGGATAGACCTTGAGGCATTGGGTCGCTGGAGTTCAACTTCATTCGACGTTCGTCTCGCATCAAGCATTGAAGAAGTACAAGCAATGGTTCGCAACGCG
>JAYYTT010000099.1:0-4748 GCA_036344375.1 Acidobacteriota bacterium
CTCATCGGTCTTAGCATCGTCTTGTTTGTCGGCGCCACCATGGCGTTGGGCATTTACACCTACACGAAGATCCAGGGTCAGGCCACTAACTACTACGTTGCCGGCAACTCCATGCCCGTGTGGATCATTGGGGTCACGCTCTGCGCCCAAGCATTCGATGCCAATGGGTCGATGGGCAACGCGGCCCTAAGCCATAGCAATGGGTTTTGGACAGGTGCCGTCATCCCACTAGGCCTAGCCGGATGCCTGTTCTTGACCGGTTGGGTGTTCGCTGGCCCGATCCACCGTATGCACTTGATGACGTTGCCTGACTTTTATCGGCGTCGCTACAGCCAGAGAACAGAAACCTTGGCTGCGGTCAGCATGTTAGTAGGCAATATCATCCTGGTGGCTGGGAACCTGGCTGGGCTCGGGTTGCTTCTCGACCTGGTTTTCGACGCTGGCTACCTGATGATGCTCATCGTCATCTCCGCCTGCATCCTCGCTTACGCAGTAACCGGCGGACTCTACGCAACAATCACAACTAGTGTCGTCCAGGTTGCAATTTTTATTGCCGGCTCGCTATTGGCACTCTTCTGGCTCGTGAGCAATCACGGACTAGCTACAATGATGTCGCAGGTCCCAACTGAGTTTGTAGACGTGAGCGGGCTATTAGACACTGAACGCGGCGCGCTGGTTAACTGGGCCGCGCTTGTTTCTTTGCTGCTCGGCGATATCGTCGCCATTGATTTCATGCAGCGTGTGATCTCAGCAGACTCGACCAGAACAGCGCGGAGAGGATGCTACGTCGCCGGAATGATTACCCTAGTTGTAGGGCTTTCTGTTTCTCTGATCGGTATGTTCGCTTTCTACTTGGGCAAGGAAACAAGCTCGTTTCTTCTAGTAGATATCGCGCTTAATGATCTTCCCGGATTCGTCGGGGGCCTTTTGCTGCTGGGTGTTATCGCAGCCAGCATGTCGACTGCAGCGGGTGTCGTTCTCGACCTGGCAAACCTCATCACCCGCAATCTCGTGCAGCGCTATATCGCGACAACATGGCAAGACCACACGATGCTGCGTTTTTCTCGACTAATCGCCCTGCCAACCATGGCAGCAGCGGTCATTCTTGCTTACCTCCGACCCGAACCTGGCGTGCTTCTAATCCTTGCGTTCGACATTGTGTTAGCCAGCTGCTTTGTGCCGCTAGCGATGGGCTTTTTCTGGAAGCAATCGAACACACCGGGCGCGATCGCGGGGATCTTGATGGGAGCAATGGCGAGACTGATCTTGTTTTTTGCCATTCCAGACGAGTATGCCGGCCTCGATACCCTCGTCGCACCTCTGGTCAGCCTTTTCGCGTTCGTCTTCGTATCGCTGGCAACACAGGGACGCTCGAAACCAAAACATGTGGCGCTCGAGTACGTTCCGACCGAGGAAGAACTCGTCAGCGGAGCTTTTTAGCAACCCAAGGCCTGGAAGTCACAGCCGTAGGTCCAGAAGCACACTTCTTCACGAAGGCACATCAGATTGCTCACGGGCCGCTAGGAGTTCACGGTGACACTGGAGCACTTCCTCCATTTCCTTCGGGGCGATGTCTCCAGTTCGGACAGCCCTGATAAAATCTCCGATCAACGCCCTATATTCGTCCGGCTCATCCTCTAGTCTGGGCGGTGGCAACGCAGCGTCCGGGTAAGCACCCTTTTCGGCTTCAACCTTCAAATCGATAGCTGAACTCAAGTTGGGGCGGAGGTCTGCGCCGGCTTCAATATGGATCCCATTGGGCAGCAAACCACTGAGAGAGACGCGCAACGGATAATCAGTCGACGGACTGGTCGAATCAGCGGTTGCACTTAAATCCGAGAATCGCTCCCCTCGGCATCCAACCAACCACCGTGCTAAGTCCAACGCATGAATTCCCAGGGTAAAAAACGAGCCGCCGGTGCTCGAATATTGGTACGTCCATTCCTTGTTCTCGGCCAGTTCATCTATGTCAAGTTCATAAATGCAGCGAATGCGTCGTACGTTCCGGAGTCTCTCTCGAAGCTTCACCATCGACTGATTGTGGCGCAACCTATAGCCCAAATGCACAGGAACGGATGTGTTTATTAGCGCTGATTCAAGCTGCTTTAGTTGCTCGCTGGTAATCAAAAGCGGCTTTTCTACCATTACCGGTACGCCAGCAGCGACCGCCTGCAAACAGGCGGGAGCATGCAGATAATTCGGCACGGCGACTGTGACCGCGTCCACATGTGCCAACATCTGGTCCAAAGAAGGGTAGACCGGAATACCAAGGGCCAAGTAGGCGCGACGTGACACAACCCCGGCCACCTTGGCCCCAGCAGTGGCCAGGTGCTTGGCATGCTCTTGAGCAATCTCGCCCCATCCGACGATACCAACCTGAACCGTCACGGTTGCTGCCGCAGCAGTCTTCGGTAGTTTTCCATTGCCTCGGCCTCGAGCTCTGTTTCTCCAAGCTTTTGATATGCGATCGCAAGGTTCAGGTAATATGCTGGTTGCTCGGGGTCTAGGTTTATGGCGGCGCGATATTCCTCGACCGCTTGGCGAGTCTCACCAAGTGCCACAAACACATTGCCAAGGCCCCCATGAACTAAGGAAGAGAGAGGGTTGGCTTGCAGAGCTTTCTGGAGGCTAAGACGCGCTTCTTCGTGGCGGGCAGCTTGGTAGAGAAGCATGCCGTTTACGTAGAGAGACTCCCATTGGTCAGGAGCTAACTCCAATGCCCGTGCGATGTCCTCGAGGCCGCGTTCGATCTCCCCGGCAACCAGGGCACCACGCGCCGATAACGTCAATACTCCAGGATTGTTAGGTTCTGCAAGCAAAAGCTCAGCGACCGCATCACGGAATTCTTGTAGGCTTTCAATTGGCAACGCTTCGGTCGCTGCATAGCGGAACAGGAATTGGTCTCTGTCAGTTGCCTGCTTGATATCCGTTTCTTCTGCCTCAAGGTTGTCCTGCAACTGTGCCAACTCCTGGAAACGTTGCTGGTGACTTCGTGCTGTCTCTCGATCTCCGAGCCGCGCATAGACCAACGCAATCCGATAATGAGCATCAGCCAGGTTAGGGCTAAGCTCAAGACTGGTCTTCAACGCTTCTAGTGCCTCTTGGAGATGCCCCTGCGCGGTCAGAATACGGCCAGCCATGTAGTGTGCAGTGGGGTTCGTCGAATCCAACTCGATGGAGCGACGCAAGTGAAGTAGCGCACGATCATACTCAGCGCTCCGGTCCGACAGAGACATTCCGAGGCCAAAGTGGGCCATGCCGTTGTTCGGATCAATGCTCAGAGCCCTCTCGAGGGTGGCGATTGCGCCATCGTGGTCTTCGTTCAAGTATTGCTCAATCCCCAAGACGTTAAGTCCCTCGGAAAGCGCCTCAAGATCGTCTTCTACTAACTTGACGTAGGATTCGAGGTGGCCTATTGCTGCGCCATGCCGAAGGCGCTCAATTTCCGCCGCGGCCGCCTTACGATGAGCGATAGCAAGGCTAGGGGCCGCGGCGACCGCCCGCGTGTAGTAATCAGTCGCCCGTACTAAGTCCCCAGCGTCGCGTTGGAGATCACCTACCGCTATCAATAGGTCTGGATTGTCCAGCTGTAACTTCAGCCCACGCAGGTATTGGTCAATAGCAGCGCGCCGGTCACCTTTTGCCCGCCAAGCGTGCCCGTACCAAAGAGCCACCCAGGGAGAATCCGGAAATCGCTCAACCAAAGACTCCAACTCGACGAGCGCTGCATCCACACGCCCCTCGGCAAGGGCTGTTCGTGCCTCAAGCAACACACCACGAGGAAGTTGATGTGCTGCCACGGCCGCAACCATGAAGACTAAGATGACGCTCAGGGTGAGCGCACTGACTATCAATGAGCGCATGAAGTTCCCACTGATTTTGGTTATCTCGAAGTTTATGGGGATTTCGTTGCCAATCTACCAGCTATGGACAATAGGGCCCAAAACGTCCCTTTTCCCTTGGCTGATGCACCCATACAGTATCGCGATAAATAGTGACGGCGCACAAGAATTGTAAAGTGAGCTTCGATGTTTTCAGCATGCCCATCAGTTTGTCGATGAGCAAAAGCTTGGCTAACGTATCGCAACCACCCCACGTCCCTCTTGGACAACATAGAGATGTCCGGCTTGTAGCGATCCCAACGACGCTGTTTCTCCTCCAGGCCATCGCACTACGACCTCGGTAGTACCAGCAGCCCCAATACCCACGTGCAGCCTTGTATCACTACTCGAGCAATACGACGAACCAGCGCGAACTTCACGCACCATTGACTCGTCGATCGTTACTCGTGCCCCAACGGCATTTCGATTTGCGCGCCGCCCCACTAAACGAAGCTGGATCCAATTGCCTGCCTCATTGCCGCCATCGTTACGCAAATAGTCTGCACTCTGGTTGCTGTTCGAAATCATGATGTCGAGGTCCCCGTCGTTGTCCACGTCCCCCACAGCACTACCCCGAGAAACCTTAACGAGATTCATTCCTTCACCGGAGCGGGAGTGAACCTCCTCGAAACGACCTTTCCCATCGTTGCGATAGAGGTGGTTCGTTTGCGGGTATGTTCGGTCGGCAAGTGGCGAGCCTTCGACCTTCGTGCCGAACTCAGCAATGTTATCGATAATGTGACCATTGGCGACAAACAAGTCCAGGTCCGTATCGTTGTCGTAATCCATCCAGTTAGTACCAAACGCCACGAACAACAGACTGGGCTCTCCAAGTCCAGTGGCAAAGCTGGCGTCAACGAAACTGCC
>JAYYTT010000100.1:0-3314 GCA_036344375.1 Acidobacteriota bacterium
GCAAGAGCCAAACACGGCCCAAGGCCGCCGCACTTACTCACCCGAAGGTTGAAGCGAAGTTGCTGAGAATCCATCTCCGCATGGACTCTGGCATCGCCTTCGGTGACCAACGACTCATCCAGGAGAAGCGGTACCGGGACGCAGCCAGCAAGCTCCGGTAAAACGTTGACACCTTGCCGTCCCAGCGGTTCTTCACACATGTCGATACCAAAGGCGACCATCTTGGCGATCTGGTCCACTGCCTGTTCAAAGCTCCAGACACCGTTGGCATCGACTCGAATACTCGCATCGTTTCCAACAACATTGCGGATAGAGGCGAGCCTGTCGAGGCCAGCATCATCACCGACCTTGACTTTAAATTCATTGAGCCCCGCAGCGTTCATCTTGGTGGCCTGCTCGGCCGCAGCACCTGGAGATACCATGCCGATAACGCCGCTGTAGCGAAGCTTGTGAGTGCGTGGCGGTATGCACGTGGTAACCGATTCCCCATGCATCTTTGTTAGAAGGTCGAGCAAAGCGAGTTCGACTGCGCAGCGGGCGGCACCGTGGTAAATGATCCCGCGAACTTCGTCCTCGGCGTTCGGATCTGACGATGGAAGCAGTTTGCTGACGACCGCGAGTGAATCAAGGCCATCGTCGTCCGTTAACTCAACATCGCGAATCGCGGGCCAGATTGTGCCTCGAATCTGGCCAACCACCGAATCGACAGACTCTCCGGTCACATAAGGTCGGGCCACCCCTTCGCCGTAGCCCGATACGCCTTCGTCAGTCGTGAGTCGAACAACCAGAGCGTCGCTTGCGTGCCGTGATTTTGTCCCGTGCGTGAAGCCTTCAACAAAAGGTATCCGGAGACCGTAGATGGTCGCGTTTCGGAAGCGCACGATGGCTATCAGTCCAGGTCCACGCCGGATGTGAGCGTGGCATCGAGATCCACACGAAACGGCGTTGCCATCTGAGAAATAAAATCCTGCGGATACCCTCGCCTCTCAAGACCGAGTTCCGCAACCTCGCGATCCACTGGAAAAAAGCGCGTCCTAAACAAAATGTCCCATACGATGATGTTATTGCCGAAATTTGAGTTTGATTCACTGATCACACGTGAATGATGCCAACGGTGCAACTCGGCGCTACTTATCACCCAGTTGAGAAACCCCATCCGTAGTTCGACGTTTGAGTGTTGAAAGAATCCGTTCAGCGCGTAGAAAACAAAGTAAAGAGCCAAGGCGTTCTCCCCGGCCCCTAGAACGATAAAGGGCAGTGCGTCGAGGAAGAATTGCAGAGCTTTTTCGACCGGGTGAAATCGTCCGACATTGAGCCAGTACAACTTTTCCGGAGAATGGTGAACGGCGTGGAATTTCCAGAAAAACGGATGGTGATGCGAGAGTATGTGGAACCAATATCGCAGAAAGTCGGCGGCCAGGATCATGATCACTAGTTGTATGCCGATCGGAAGCTCCCGCGGCCACAACGTTGTGATCCAGGGCAAGCCCATCGGCAACCAGGCAATCAATGAAACCGCAGCGAGAAACGAAAGCGCCTTCGGCAGCAGTCCTTGGACTACAAGCATGAACAATAGATCGGCCTTTACGTCCTCAGGCTTGGCCTTCCACGACGACTCATGCGGAATCCGCAACTCTAGCCAGGTAACCGTCGCCATCCCAAGAAAGACAGTGATATAGGTGCTTACTAGAAGCGGAAGTCCCAACTCCAACATAAGAAGGTGTAGCGCGACACCGCCAATCATAACTAGAGGGTAGGAAACGTAAGGCAATAAGCGGTCGACGGTGCCGGCCCTCTTGCCACCCCCTCGCAATTGCACCTCTGTCGCCAACGAAGCCTCCTTCACACTGTCCAAATTTCCTTCAGCACCCGTTTAAAGTTGTCACCAAGCATTAGCTTGATATCGTCGTCGCCGTAACCTCGGCGTATCAACCCTTCGGTGAGAAGGTAGGTGCGCTTCTGCGTCGGCATATCGTCCATATCAATTTTCTCACGGAACTTGTACTGGTCACGGTAACGACCCCCGATTTGCGCCCACGATTCTGGCGGCGAAGCATCGTACCCACCTCGGATATCTGTATCGGCTCCGATCCCCACGTACTCAACCCCGACGAGTCGGGCGACATGATCGAAGTGGTCGAGCAGTTGTTCGATCGTCGTCGGTTCCTCTCCGCTAACGAAGCTACGCACCATGGTGATCCCCATCACGCCACCATTCTGCGCCATCTTGCGGATCGCATCATCGGTTTTGTTGCGTGCGTAGCCGAAGTTCAGAGCACGGGCGTTAGAGTGCGTGATCAGGACCGGCTTGGTGGAAATGTCGAAGGCATCAAGCGTCGTCTGGTCGCCACAGTGCCCAACGTCGACCGCCATGCCGACCTTGTTCATCCGGAGCACGATGTCCTCGCCAAAGTCGCTGATGCCACCGTCACGGTCCTCCATACTGCCGGTGCCAATGCGGTTCTGTGAGTTGTAGGTGAGCTGAGAAATCCGCTGCCCCAGCGCATAGAAGATGTCAACGTCGTCAACTTGGCGAAAATGATTCGAATTCTGTAGGCCAAGGATGATGCCGAGCTTGCCCGATACGTTCACCTCTTCAAGATGCCCTGGTGTGGTTATGCGCAGGAAGCGATCAGATTGATTGGCAAGGAAGCCGTTCCATTCCGCTGCCCAGCGCAGCGCCCTCTCGTGTGCGTCTCTGCCACCGGATCCGCCGCCGGTGGGGTGAAACACGTTGATGCCTGAGTCGCGGTAAAGCTCGAAGTCCTCCTGGTCAAAGGTCGCTGGATCGAGCATCCACTTCTCTGTGTAGTCCCCAGCGATGGATAGGGGGCACAGCATGTCCATGACCGTAGCTTCCTCCACCAGGCGGATTGCACGGGCCGAGAAATCCTGAGCGAATAGCGTGTCGCCGAACACCGTGTGGCGTCCACGGGTGATAAACGGGGCAACGAAAGGAACGGTTGTCGCCATAGCGCCGCGACGTAGTACGTCACGACGTGACAACAAAGCTACTGGTTTAAACATGGGAGGGTTTCCTTCCCGGTAGCGGCTTGCCTAAGCAAGTTGGTGAGCGGATTGGACGAACTCGGCGGCTGTTTCTCTTAGTTTCCGCGTTTTTGATGCAAATGGCTAACTCGGAGCCTAGAAGCCGTACGCATTAGGATTCAAGCTGCCATCCTGAAATATTGTTACTTCTGCCAATCGAAACAAGGAATTAACCATGATGGAATCGCCGATTTTCCGCCGACATTTTAGTCTTCTTTGTATATCGTCATCTGGCAGAACAGAAATGTTCAGGTGAGAGGATCGGG
>JAYYTT010000101.1:0-2184 GCA_036344375.1 Acidobacteriota bacterium
GGTGGTCCTGTCCATCCAGCCACATTAATCCCCGTCTGCTTCAGCTGGTCGACAACGGCGTAGCCAATGAATCCCTCTGCCCCGGTGACGATTACTCGGCTCACTGCGTTGTGGTGTCTACAGCAAGTCGCCACAAAGGCGATTCAGGAGACTCGAACAGGGCAAGGTACTCCCGATACCAGTCGATCGTTTGCCTCAGTCCAGTATCCAGGTCAACGGCTGGGGTCCAACCAAGCATGTCTCTTGCGTGTGCGTTGTCGGCACACATACGCATAATTTCGCCGTCCCGATCGGCGAGCCCGCCGACACGTACTGAGGAATCGGACCCGCTAAGGTCTCGGATCTTGTGAACAAGGTCAAGAATCGAGATCTCTTCCCCAGAGCCCACGTTTAACGTCTCTCCTTCAACCCCGGAAGCCGTACCAGCAAGGAGGAAAGCATCAACCAGGTTCTCGACGAAATTGAAGTCTCGCGTCTGCGTCGCACTCGTGGTGATCACCTCCCGTTGCTGAAGGCACGTGATGATCGTCTCGGCTATTACAGCTCGGGCACTCTGATATGGACCGTAGGCGTTGAAGGGCCGAATAATCACCACGGGCCGACCAAATGAACGCCATTTCAGTCTTGCATAAAGCTCGCCACCGTACTTACCGATTGCATATGGAGACAGTGGTGCTGGCATGGAGCCTTCTTGGAACGGCACCTCGGTTTGAAATCCATAAACTTCCGACGTTGACACGTAAACAAACCGGTCGTATCCCTCGTACGCCTCTAGCAAGTTCACCGAACCTTTTTCGTTCGAATCGACCGCTTCTGTAATGTGAAGGAAGCTGTCCCCGACGTGGTTGTAGGCTGCGAGGTGGTAAACGATTTCGGGCGCAAGTTCCTGGACCTGTTTCAGCGAGTCTGGATTGCGCAGGTCGGCTTCGATCACCTTAATGTCGCGCCAGATTGGTGCCAGCCTGACGTTGTCGATAACCGAGTTGTATTTCACCTGAACACTGACCTCGGCACCTTCAGCAAGAAGCCGCCTTACTAGATGCGAGCCTATGAACCCGGCGCCACCCGTCACAAGTACACGCTTACCATGGAGAGTCATCAGGCTTTGTCCTCCGTTTGCGTGAAGAACTCTGTCATGTCCACCTCGGCGCGGTCGAGATCCTCCCTCGTATTGAAGGTAATCTGCGGGCCGGTGTACGTGTGGGTGCGAACCTGCCGGAGCTGAATCAGATCCTGAATCAGTTTAATCAGGCCTTCACCATCTGGCGCCCGCAACAGTTTGTCATCCACTGAGTCAAGCACAGAGCGCTCCATCAACATATGACCAACGAAAAAAGGCTGCTCTGGCTTTTCACGAAACGACATTAGCCACTCGTTGTCATCAGTTTCAACAAGGCCGAACGGGCTCTGGACAAACGCTGTTGAGAGACTCAAAGCAGCCCCGCTAGAGTTGTGCTGGAGGAGCATATTGTCCAGGTCCGCATTGATCAGTGTGTCGCCATACGTGATCCACGCACGTTGCTCAAACAGGTTCCTGGCTCGATGTAAACGCTCGAGTATGCTCGCCTCCTCGCCAGCATTTGACCACTCAAGACTGGCTCCGTGGAAGTGATGCTTGCAGAAGTCGGTAATCATTTCTCCCCGGTGTCCAATACAAAGCACGAATTCCCGGTATCCCTTGCCCACATAGTTTTCGACAATGTGTTTTAGACAAGGCTTACCCCCTAAAGGTAAAAGCGTCTTGGGGATCCGCTCGCCCAGTGGCCCAAGGCGCGTACCTTTACCCCCACACAGAATGATCGTTTTCACCTTGGTTCCCGCTCCGACACCGACGCTGCACGAACTATGAATTCTGGACGTCCTTTTGTCTGCTCAAAGATCCGGCCCACATACTCGCCTAACATCCCAATGGCGATAAGCTGGATGCCGGCAAGAAACAGTATGGAAACTACAAGGGTTGCCCAACCCGGCGGCAACGGAACGCTCATGCCCGCATAATTGAGCAGTCCCATCACGACCATTGAAATACCGTAGACAAACGACATTGATGCGACGATAAAACCGAGGCCAAGCGACCAACGGAGTGGCAAAAGCGAGAACGATATGATCCCGTCGACCGCGAACGACACCAGCGCCCTGAATGGGAACTTCGACTCGCCCGCATGCCGCGGCAATGGATCATAC
>JAYYTT010000102.1:0-3982 GCA_036344375.1 Acidobacteriota bacterium
CGTCCACTCTCGGAAACACGACGATTTGGCCGCTCCAAGGTGCCAACCCCGTGGACCTAGGAGCCCGCAGCGACTATTACGACTCCATCTTCCATAGCTGTGGCATCGTTGGTGTCAACACCAGCGGGCAGATCGAGGCGGGTGTTGTTGGCCGCAAGGTCTTTACGGTACGACGCCCCGAGTTTGCCGACAGCCAGGCTGGGACCCTGCACTTTCACTACTTGACCGATGTCGGGGGCGGGTTGGTGCAGGTCGGGGACGACCTTGCGGAGCACCTTGTCCAGCTTAAGAAGCACGTTAGCAGTGAAGAAGATGGTGAGGCTACCCGCCGTTTCGTACGCGAGTTCGTACGGCCTCACGGCCTTGAAGTAAATGCGACCGAGTTATTCGTGAAAGAACTCGTAGCGCAGGGTGAGGCGGGCGGCCCGAATCCTGAGAAAGTTCCGTTTTGGTTATTGCCGACGCGCTGGTTCTTGGCCCCCCTGGCCATTCTCATGCACTGGAAGATTCGGGTTGTTAGGCGTCGTCGCAAAGCTGAGCGGGTAGCCTCTGCCGGCGGTCTAATGAGTCAGATTATTGCGGTGCCCCGCAAGCTTGCGCTGCGAACTTTGCACGGAATCCTGCGGCGTAGGCGGGTTCGCGGTTTCGTCAACCGTTACGTTATCCCGCGGGTTGCTGGCGATCGGGCGACGTTCCCAAAGATGGTGGTGACGGAACGACAGATTCAGAGACTGGCGCGAAGCCCCAAAGACAAGATCATCGTGGGCCCCTGGCTCAGTGAGGTTGGGTTCGAGGTGCTGTATTGGATCCCATTTCTTAACTGGGTTAGAACACACAGGGATTTCGACCCCGAGCGTCTGGTCGTTGTTTCACGGGGCGGCGTAGGCCATTGGTACAAGCCCTTCACGGACAACTACTTCGACATCCTCGACTTCATGACGCCCGACGATTACCTGCGAGCTAACGAGAAGCGCATGGCCGAGGGTAAGCAAAAGCAGCGCGGGATGTCCGAGTTCGATAGAGACATCCTTCGTATTACCAAGCAGGTTCTTAAGCAGAAGGACGCTGAGATTTTGCACCCGGCGACTATGTACAACCTTTTTATGCCATATTGGAAGCGTCGAGCAACGATCGACTTGGTGGAGCGTTTTGCGGTTTTTTGTAAACACCAGGAGATCGACTGCAGTGATATCGAAGACCGTCTCCCTGATAGCTACATCGCCACCCGCTTCTATTTCAATGACGCGTTCCCCGACACGGAGCAAAATCGTGTCTTCATTGCCCAGCTTCTAGGTCGACTTACCCAGAAGCACGACGTCGTTCTGTTGAACCCTGGGTTCGCGACGGACGATCACTGGGACTTTACTCCCGAGGATCTCGAACGCCTGCATACGGTCGACGATCTGATGACCCCCAGCACTAACCTTGAAATTCAAACTAAGGTCATCAGCCGGGCCAAGGCATACATCGGAACTTACGGTGGGCTTTCGTATCTGCCACCGTTCTACGGGGTTAGTTCACTTGCTCTTTACTCGCGCCCCCAGGGATTTCTCTACCACCACCTGGAGCTTGCCGACCGGGTCTTCTTGTGTATGAACGACGCCACGTTCACCGCCATCGACATTCGTGACATCGATCTTTTCAACATCATCACCGGAGAGGGTTTCTTCCCTACGATGCCTCGCGAGGGTAGGGATAAACGAGTGGTACTAGGAGGGCCGGGCAGTCTCGACACAGAGAAGACGGAACAGGCACAAGCTGAGATGAAGGTTCCCGAGTTTCTCAGCCCTAGCGCCGCTGATGAAGAACATGATGAAGCAAGCGATGATTCGGTTTTAGCGCCGCCACCAGGTCGGGAGCACAAGCCTGTCGAGCCCAGGCGAATTCTTTTCGTAATGCAGTATCCAGGGTATCTGCGCTACTTCGACTCGGTGCTGGACCATCTCGCCAGGCGTGGCCACCATGTGATGGTGGCGTTCGACAACCCCCGCAAACAAAACGAGGGACTCGTTTGTCTGGATGGCTTAAACGAAGGTATCGAAGTTGTCGACGCTGTGCCCCAGCGCAAGGATCGCTATAAAGAACTGGCCCGCGGCCTCCGCACGACAGTCGACTATGTTCGTTACCTGCACCCAGACTACTCGGATGCTCCGTACTTGCGCAGTCGGATGGGAGACGTATTGCCAGCCCCAATGAAGTTCATGCGGTACGTGCCATCGCTTGGTCCGCGCTCGACGAAGTTTCTGATTCGTTCACTCGAGCGATTCGAATATGGAATTCCTACTGACCCTGAAGTCGAAAAATTTGTGAGCAAACTTCAGCCTGATGCCGTCGTTGTCACACCGCTGGTAACGGACGGTTCGACGCAAGTCGATGTCGTAAAAGCAGCACGTCAACTCGGTATCCGGACAGCGCTGTGCGTGGCGAGTTGGGACCATTTGACGACGAAGGGCCTGGTCCGGTTGCACCCCGACCGCATCTTCGTCTGGAACAACTTACAGAAGCGTGAGGCCGTAAAATACCACCATATCTCGAGTTACTCGGTCCGTATGACTGGAGCCCACCCCTTCGACAAGTGGTTCGAGTGGGAGCCGTCGATGGCACGGCAGGAATTTTGCCGCAAAGTTGACCTAACTGCGGAGAAGCCTTACATCCTCTTTGTCGGTTCGACGGCATCGATTTCGGAACCTCAGGCAGAAATAGAGTTCGTTCTCGATTGGATCCGGCGTATCCGCGATGCTGACGATCCCGCGTTGCGAGATGCTGCCATTTTAATTAGGCCGCATCCCTACAATCCGGGCACCTGGGCCGACGTAGACTTGTCAGGGCTTGGGGACGTCGCTGTTTGGCCTAAGAATGGCGCCAACCCAGTGGATGATAGAGACCGCCAAGAATATTTTGACTCACTCTATTACGCTGCCGTGGTTGTCGGCGTGAATACAACCGCGATGATCGAGGCGGCCATCGTTGATCGTCCAGTGCGCACTATTCGGACCGATGATTTTCGGGAGACCCAGGGTGGCACGCTGCATTTCCACTACCTTCTAGAGAAGAGAGACGGCTTCGTCAAGTCAGCGGATAGTTTCGATGAGCATCTTGCCCACCTTGCCGAAGCGCTTGCGAATCCCAGGACGTCACACACTCGTAACACTGCCTTCGTTCGTTCATTCATCCGTCCCCACGGGCCGAACACGCCATGCACGCCGATAATGTCGCGGCAGATAGAGGTGCTGGCCCATAAGCACCTAAAGCCTCGCCGAGCCGTCCCGCGCCGCTACCTGCCAATAAATGCGGCGTTCAGTGCGATCGGTGGCATGGTCAGTGCTTCAAGGCGACGGATGCAGCGGGAGGCAATCACAAAATTCGATCAGATGTACTCGGAACTCGTCGCGTACAAGAGAGACCACGGCGAC
Organism: Acidobacteriota bacterium; assembly: GCA_036344375.1. Lineage (GTDB taxonomy): Bacteria > Acidobacteriota > UBA890 > UBA890 > UBA890 > UBA890. The sequence goes on from JAYYTT010000102.1 coordinate 3,414, forward strand.
TGTTTAGTTCCTAGAAAATGGCCAGAAAATCGGCACCTGGGCCGCTGGGTTTATAGGCGGCAAAAGCGGCTCGTGAAGCTTACCGAAGACCAGATCCAGCGGCTCAATGAAATCGGATTCGCTTGGGATTCAGACTCTGAGTGAGGCGTAGTCTCACTCGCCGGATTATGTAAGCGTCACCAAGACTTCTCTTAGACGGTCCATATTGATTTCCCAAGAATAGTCGAACTCCCTGGCTTGCTCGGCACGGGCTTTATGTATCCGGCCAAATATGTACCCCGCGTTGCCCCCTTTGCTGGTGCAAACGTGACCCATTGTGAGGAACTGCTTGTTGAATTTCAGCAATGGCGGCGTCAAGACGAGTGCCCGAGGTGCCCGTCTAGAAAAGAGGATGTTGTAGAGACCTGAACCGAAGGGCCCAGCGATGAATTCGCAATCACGAAAAAGGGATAGCGTTTGAACCGCAGTAAGCGTGCTGGGCTCAACAATTTGAAATCCGAACTCAGCGAAGAGTTGTTCCACGGCTTTCTCGTTAACAAGTCGCCGACGATTATTCCCTCTCCGTGTGA
>JAYYTT010000103.1:0-2091 GCA_036344375.1 Acidobacteriota bacterium
CTGTACGCTTTCCGCTGGTACTTCATGATTTTTTCTGGTCCCGGGAGTCTAGCTACCGACCAGCAAATCAATCGGCCTCGCGATTTAATGCTTTACCCGCTCGTAGTACTTGCTGCCGTCTCTCTTCTCGTTGGCTTCCTGGAAATGCCAGACACACTGGGCGGAGACCGCTGGATAAAGGCAGTCAGTGAATTCCTGCAACCCGTGTTCGCGTCGGCGGAGCAGCGTTACAGTCTCGGAACCAGTTCGGTGTTCGGAACGGACGAACAAATTCACCGTGCCGAGCTAACGCTGCAGGCCGTCTCCGCTGCAATCGCTCTGCTTGGACTGATCATGGCTTATCACTGGTATGTGATCCGCCCCTCTTGGAAAGAACGTCTCGCACGTTCATCGATTGGACGTTCCATTGCCAAAGTATTGCGCTCCGGCTGGGCTGCAGACGAGATGTATTCGATGGTTATCGTTACACCGTACCGCACGATCACCCACTGGTTGCGTCACGATCCAGTTGACGATGGTCTCGATATGCTGACGGGCTCGGTGCGGCTCTCACACTATCTGTTGGTTCTCAGTCAAAACGGTCGCATCCGCACGTACGCTGCTGGAATGGTGATTGGAGCATCGCTGCTCTTCTTGTCCTGGTTATGGAGCTAAGACGATGCTGCCAGTGACATTAAGCGCATTGATTGCTGTGCCGTTTGTGGGCGGCATCGGGGCGTGGCTCTTTGGACGACGATCCCCGGGCACGGCGCGATGGGTGGCGCTCCTTTCCATGGCAACCACGTTCTGCATGGCGCTCTGGCTCTGGCTAACGCTGAGTGCCACGATCGCCACCACGCCCGAACCAGTGCTACAACAACGCTTCAACTGGATTCCACAGCTTGGCGTCGACTATCACTTGGCCCTCGATGGATTGAACGTTTTATTCGTTGTGCTAACTGGATTCCTCGGTTGTGTCGCAGTGCTGACGTCGTGGCGCGAGATCAAACACTCTCCCGGACTCCACTACCTCTGCTTGTTGACCACGCTGGCCGGCATTATGGGCGTCTTCCTCGCCTTCGATCTGTTCCTCTTTTACTTCTTCTGGGAACTGATGCTAGTGCCGATGTATTTCCTCATTGGGGTATGGGGCCATGAGAATCGGGTGCGTGCAGCCGTAAAGTTCGTAATCTTCACGATGGCTAGCAGTCTGTTCCTGCTAGTGGCCATCATCGGCCTCTCATATGCCCACGCGCAGGCGGACGGGATCTTCACCACGAACTACCTGACACTGCTCGGCACACCGTTGCCTTTCGCCACGGCGCGTTGGCTATTCTTTGGATTCTTCGTTGCTTTCGCGGTAAAGCTCCCACTTTTCCCATTCCACTCCTGGCTGCCAGACGCACACACCCAAGCCCCAACGGCAGGTAGCATCCTGCTGGCGGGATTGCTTCTAAAAACTGGGGGTTATGGGCTCATCCGGTTTGCCGTCCCCCTGTTCCCTGAGGCAGCTGCTGCTTACGCCGACCCAATCGCCATCATCGGTGTTATCGGCATTATCTATGGTGCCGTACTCGCCTACGGCCAGACCGATATAAAGCGGCTAATCGCATACACAAGCGTTAGTCATATGGGGTTTGTAGTCTTGGGTGTTTCAACCTGGCGACTAATGGCATTGCAAGGTGCCGTGTTTCAAATGCTGGCCCATGGTCTAGCGACCGGAGCGTTGTTCGCTATCGCCGGAATGATCCACGAACGTTTCCATACCCGAGCTTTGGACAAACTAGGTGGTCTATGGTCGACGCTCCCGAGGCTGTCTGCATTCGCACTAGTCTTTGTGCTCGCTTCGGTCGGTGTCCCGGGTATGGGCAATTTCATCGGAGAGCTGCTGACATTGCTAGGAAGCTTTCCAGCTTCGCCCAGCCTCGTGGTAGTAGCCGTCGTCGGCATCGTACTTGGGCTCGTAGTAATGCTGAAACTGGTACAGCAAGTCTTAAAAGGTCCTGCCTGCTCTCACGCTCGGGTGATAGATCTTGGCTTCCGCGAGCTAATCGTGCTCGGAGCCTTAGCATTCCTAGTACTTGTTCTCGGGCTATTCCCGCAGCCCGCGCT